>JAEZZB010000014.1 GCA_023442495.1 Bacillota bacterium | reverse complement strand
CTTTAGGGAGTTTTTTGAACTTTACAAGAGGGATAGAAAACCAAGAATAAGAGAAAATACTTGGAGGACAAAAGAAGCAATTGTAAATCAAAAAATACTTCCCTATATTGGTGATTTAATGCTTAATGAGATTAATAATGTAACCATCATTCAATGGCAAAATGAGCTTATGAAGATTAAGGATAAGAATGGAAAAAACTACTCTCCTACTTATTTGAGAACTATTCATGCCCAGTTATCTAGCATCTTAAATCATGCTTGTAGGTACTACAATTTAAAAACTAATGTTGCTCGTGATGTTGGCTCTATGGGAGAAAAAGAAGCTGACGAAATGCTCTTTTGGACACAAGATGAATATGAAAGATTTGTAGAAGCTATTAAAGATAAACCTGAATCATTTTATGCTTTTGAACTTTTATATTGGTGTGGTCTTAGAATGGGAGAATTATTAGCCTTAACAAAAGAAAAATTTGATTTTGAAAGACATAAATTAAAAATTGATGAATCTTTACAAAGGATTGATGGGAAAAATGTAATAACTGCTCCTAAGACTAAAAAAAGTATAAGGACAATAGTTATGCCTGAATTTTTAACTGATGAGATCAAAGAATATATAGAAAGTTTTTATAAGTTAAAACCAAAAGACTTAATATTTAATTTTTCTAAGAGCTACCTGCACCATGAAATGGATAGGGGCTCTAAGAAATCTCAAGTAAAAAGAATTCGAATACATGATTTAAGGCATTCTCATGTTTCACTCTTGATTGAACTTGGATTTTCTGCAACTGCAATAGCTGATAGGGTTGGACATGAATCAATTGACATCACCTATAGATATGCTCATCTCTTCCCTAGCAAGCAAAAAGAAATGGCTTTGTCTTTAACGCAAGTAAGAAATAACAAGGCAAATGATTGGAAAGATTTATTAGAAAAGGACGATAAAGATGTTTAGAAGACATTCATTAGATGAAATTTCACAAAAAACTAGAAATAAAGAGAAAAATAGAAAAAGAAATCGCATTTTAAATTTCAGAGTTTCTGAGGAAGAATATAATCTAATAAACAAAAAGATTGAAATAAGCGGACTTAAAAAACAAGATTATTTTCTACAAATGTTATTAAATCACGAGGTTAAGTTAGTAAGTGATTATAGACTTTCTGATAATATAGCCAAGGAAATATTTCAACTAGCAAAAGTTATTAAAAAGTTCGGAAAACTAAATGACGATGAAGTTGATATTTTAATCTATATTTTAGAAATTTATGAAGAAATCAAAAAAGAAAAAAGCCCCTACTACAAAGAGTAAAGGCATACACTCCTGTGAGAAGTGTTCTCTAGACAAGTTCATTTTACCACAGAAGTCTTATTTATACCAGACAGGAGGATAAAATGGAGAATAAATATAAAACAATAAAGAGATTGGATGATTGTAAAAAAAAGAGGAGTAAGGCTTATGACAGATATTAAATTAAAATTCCCAGAAATAGATCAGACTTACGCCTTTTTAGACTTACAAACTACAGATAAGGGTACGGTTAGACAAATTACTGGAAATATTGTAACAGCTATTTTAAATCCCAAATATTGTCAAAACCAAAAAATCATTGATGGACAAATATTCTTTGATAAATTTACCAATGAAATAAAATTCCAGGGGAAAATTATAGGAGAAAGAAATATAAAGGAAAATCAAATACGACTTTGGGATGATTCTTTAAATAATAGATTAGGCTTAGAGATAGAAAAACATTTTGGAATTAATTATAACGCCAACAAAATGTGGGAGGCTATTCGTTTTGTAGCTCATCAATATGAAGTGAGTCCACCAAAGCAATATCTTCAAAATTTAAAATGGAATGGAGATAAAAATGCCATTAGAAAACTTTTACCAAGGTATTTGGGAGCGGATGATACAGAGCTTAATAATTGGATAATGGAACATATGATATTGGGTATGATAAAAAGAATTTTTAATCCAGGATCTAAGTTTGATGAAATGATTGTTTTAGTTGGGGGACAAGGTATAGGTAAATCGACTTTTGCAAGATACCTGTCCATAACAGATGATTGGTTTTGTACAATAGAAAACATTCAAGGCAAGGATGCTATCATGAACCTTATGGGTAAAACTGTCGTTGAAATCGAAGAATTCGTTGCTTTAAGAAATGCAAAATCGGCTAATGAAGCTAAATCTTTTTTATCAAAATTAAGCGATAGGATAAGAATACCCTACGAAAAATATGCAACAGATGTGCCTAGAACTTGTATCTTCATAGGGACATTAAATGAAAGAACTTTTCTTAATGATCATACTGGAGAAAGAAGATATTTGCCCGTTGAATGTAATCCAAATAAAAGAGTAAGGACTATATATCCAGATAAAAATAATAAGGAAAAACTCTCGGATAAAGAATATATTTCTCGCATAAGAGAAGATTTTAATCAGGCTCTAGCCTTAGGGTATGAAATCTTTAAAAACAAGACTCACGCATGGACTATACCAAAAAATCTTTTAAAGGACTTGTATAAGGAACAAGAAAAATTCAAATATCTAAACCCAGATATGGAGGACATTAGATATTTCTTAGAAGAATATAAGCCAAAAAGTGCAGATCCAAATATAACTTGCTTCAAAGAACTAACCATGCAAGGCTACCAAATAAAATCAAAATCTTTTTCAGAGATTATGGATAATTATTTTCAAGACTGGATTCCAGTTAGGTCATCAAAGACCAAGAGAATATCACCAAGTGGAGTCTCAATTCCAGTAAAACTGTATTATGAAAAGAAAGCAGAAAACGAAACTGACTTTATAGAAGTTGACTAGAATTTGTTGCCAGATGAATGGCAAAAAGAAAATCAATTAGAAATAGATACAGCAAATTAAGTAAAGATACAAATGTAACTTTGTAACCTGTAACCAATCGTTATAAATCTTCTTAAATTAGGATTACATAAATTAATGGCTTGATAATAAGGAGTTGACACAGACTCTTAAAACAAGCTCGCCTAATTTTGGAAGTTTTTATTTTATAAGTTACAGTTACATTTATTAATTCCTATTTGAAAAAATATTAAAAAACAGATTAAAAACTCGTTAGTAGTAGCAAGCACAGTAAGTGAGTACCCACTTACGAAAAAATCAAAAAATCAATAGCTTATAAGGCTATATAATTTTACGATTTTTACCTTGTTAGGGAGAACCCTAAGACCCCAAAATATAAGAACAAAGGAGAAATATATGGATAATAGAACAAGAAAAAATCAACTTAAAATATATTTAACAGACGAAGAAAAAGAAATATTTGAAAAGAAAATGAAACTTGCAAATTGCAAAACCATGTCCCACTTTCTTAGAAAATGTGTATTAGAAAAAGAAATTTATATTGTAGACCTAGAACCATTTAGAAACCTACAATGGTTACTTTCAAATGCAACAAATAACATAAACCAGATTGCAAAAGCAACTAATACAACTGGTGTTATTTATAAGACAGATATTGATTATATGAGAGAAAAAATAGAAAAAATGGCAAAAGAAATATGGGATATACATTCTCTATTATTAAGAAAATAATTATTTAATTAGTTCGAGATAAGAGAATAAAAGCCTGTTAAAAGAATGGTTTTAATGGTATAATTAAGACAATATAGATAAATATAGGGAGTTGTTTCGAATATCTCATGTTGAAATTTAGTTATAAAAAATTGTTTAAAAAACTTATAGACTTAGAAATGAAAATTACTGAACTTATGGACAAAGAACAAATAAGTAAAAGTACATTTTATAAAATAAAAAATGGACAAAATGTTACTACAGATGTGCTCTTAAGAATTTGTAATACATTGAATTGTGATATATCAGATATTGTTGAATGTGAAAAAACTAGCACAGAAAATCATTAGTTAAAATGTAAGGAGAATAATTTGGGAAATTCAATTTTAAATAAAGCAAAATACAGTAAAAGCAATACCGATGAATGGTATACAACTTATGAAACTGTAGAAAAAGAATTATCTAATTATATGCCTCAATTTAAAAATAAAATTGTATTATGCAATTGTGATGATCCTTATGAATCTTCATTCTCAAAATATTTTTTGAATAATTTTAATAAGCTAGATCTTAAAAAACTTATTTGCATATCTTATGGAAAATCAAAAATGCATTCGTCGGATTGTGATAGAGGCTTGGTGTTAGAAATAGACCATTTACCAGATTCATTATATGGTGAAGAAATAGAGCTATATATAAAAGAGAACAATTTTGTAAAAAAATTACTTGGAGATGGTGATTTTAGAAGAGAGGAATCTATTAAATACCTAATTGAATCCGATATTGTGGTTACAAATCCACCTTTTTCTAAATTTATTGAGTTATTTTCTTTAATATCTCAATATAATAAAAAATATTTGTTAATAAGCAATCAAAACGCTATCACATATAAAGAGATATTCCCCTATATAAAAATGAATCAAGCTAAAATTGGGTATCATTTTGGAGATATGCAGTTTAAAGTTCCTGCTGATACCGAGCCTAGAAAAACAAGATTTTGGATTGATGAATCAGGTCAAAAATGGAGAAGTATAGGAAATGCTATGTGGTTAACCAATTTAGATATAAATAAAAATATTAACCAACTAATTTTAAAACATAAATATGTTGAGGGTAAGTATCCTAAGTATGATAACTTTGATGCAATTCACATTTCAAAAGTTTCAGAAATTCCATATGATTATGATGGAATAATGGGTGTACCTATTACTTTTTTAAAATATTATGATGAAAAATCTTATGAGATAATAGGAGAAGCCAATCATGGATCAGATAATGAGTTTGATTTATTTAAACCAGTTATTAATGGCAAAGAAACTTTTAAGAGAATACTGATTAGAAAACGAAAGAGAGAATCTTATGAAATTTAGAATATTAGATTTATTCTGTGGTGCTGGGGGCATGTCTTATGGAATGCATAAAAATAGCAACTTTACCACGAAAGTAGCATTAGATGTAAATGACAAATTAGCACAAACTTTTATTAAAAATATGCCTGAAGCTAAAGTGATAATAGGTGATATTAGAGACAAAAAAATTCAAGATAATATAGTTGATTTATCTATAAAAAATAAAGTTAATATGATTATAGGTGGACCTCCTTGTCAAGGATTTTCTTTAAAAGGCAAGAAACTTGGCTTAAAGGATCCTAGAAATTTTCTGTTTATAGAATACCTTCACATAGTAGAAAGAATAAATCCTGAAGTATTTGTCATTGAAAATGTCAAAAATTTATTAGCTACTTCCAATGGATGGTTCAAAGAGCAAATTATAAAAGAAATTAAAAATTTAGGATATAAAGTTAGTTATGGAATCGTAAAGGCAAGTGATTATGGGGTTCCTCAAAATAGAGAGAGAGCCATCTTTATATGCAGTAAGAGTAGTAAAATTGAGCTGCCAGAACCTTCGGTAATTAAACCTGTTACTGTTAGGGAAGCTATTGGTGACTTATCTTTTTTAAACTCTAATGAGGGAGATTTTGAACAAGATTATAAAATCAATCCGAATTCAGAGTATCAACAGAATATGAGACATGGATCTAAAAAATTATATAATCATAAAGCATCAAATCATTCTGATGTAGCTATTAAAAAGTTAAGTATGATTCCACCTGAAAAAGGTAAAGAGTATTTGCCCGATCACTTATTAGGGAATCAAAAATTTAATTCTACATGGGGACGTTTAAAATGGGATGAACCATCTCCAACGATTGATACAAGATTTGATGCTGCATCAAATGGTACAAATAATCACCCATATCTTAATAGGTCAATAACACCAAGAGAAGCGGCTAGGATACAATCGTTTGATGATAATTTTATTTTTTATGGTAATAAGGTTGATATAAGAACTCAGATAGGTAATGCAGTTCCACCATTATTAGCAAAAGCTATAGCTGATCAAATATATAAGGCATTTACGAATAAAGAAAGTGAGGAAATTTAAATGAATAATCAAATGGCTTATTTAATAGGAATGATATTAGGCAATGGAGAAATACAGAGAAATAAAAGAGATACAACAATAACTATAGAAATTCCTCATAAAAATTTAAAAGATGACGATGGATTAGAGGTATCGGTCTATGTTAAAAGTAGCTTGGCTGATATTAGGAATGTTATAGAGCCTTTGATAGGTCACTCAATTCCTATAACACAAACAAAAAGAGCTACAAAAATTTCTTTTACAAAATCAAATGAAGATTATACAATGAGAGAAATTTTAAGGTTTATAGGAAATGGTGTCCATCATTCTACTATGACAATGAATGATGATTTGTTTAATATAACTACTGATGAGAAAAAAGAATTATTACGAGGAGTAGCTGATGTTACTGGTTATATAAGAAGAAGTAATATGGCTTACGGTAAAGAGGGACAGCATAGAGTTTATATTGAAATACCTGGGAATTGGCAATTTGTCATTGATATTGCAAATATGCTGAAAACATTAGATATACCAATACAAACAATAGATTTTGGTCATCCGAATTTTAGAGATTCAAACTTAAAAAAATATAATGAAGGAAAACCAAATTATTGGAAAAAAGAACATCAAGTAAAAATATGGGCAAATGAATTTCTACCAATTGGATTTAACATTGTTCATAAGCAAAGAGCCTTAGAAAAATATGCGGAAGAATTGTTAGAATATATGGATGAAAATAAAACACATAAATTTTATTGGGAAAAACCAGTAAGAATAAGAAAAAAAGAAAAACATCCTATGGAAAATGATGCTAGTCTGCCTTTAAAAATACGTGGAAAACATTATGATTCTTGGACAGATTTAGCAAAGGATTTAGGGTATGCTGAATAAAAATGTTAAACTTGAGATTCAGTTGTATAACCCTATGTGTAAATGGCTAGAAATATACCTAAATGATAAATATAAGAATAAGAAATGTTCTGTTATTATTGAAGATAGCCATTCTGTAGACTTGGATTCTGTTTTATATAAATATGATGTACTGAAATATTATCCTCAAGTAGTAGGGTTAAATATACAGATAGATGTTTTGGGAATAGTTAAATGGAATGATAAAGCAGAAATTTATTTTATTGAAGCTAAGAAAACAGCATTAAATTTACATGATTTAGGTCAACTACTTGTATATTGTAAATTATGTGATCCAGAAGAAGCTTATTTACTATCATCTAGTGGTTTAGGTAGCTTGAACAAGATATTAAATAATCTAAATAGAGAAGACCTGCTTGATTATGGAAATGGTAGGAGAATTAAAAAAATTAAAGTTGCAAAGTGGGACATTACTAAAAATGGTATAGACAACCATTCTATTGTACCTAAAATATGATGAAATTTATTTGGTAAGAAATGATAGAATTCCTGCCTTGAATATTTATGGATTTGATAAAGGGAAAAGATTTGAGCCAGACTTTTTGTTATTTTTACAAAAGAAAGGCTAAGTGTATATTTGCAAGAACAAATTTTTATTGAACCTAAAGGTAAGCACTTATTATTAAAAGATAAATGGAAAGGAAATTTCCTACTAAAAATTGAAAAATAAGGCATACCTACAAAAACTTATGTAGATGATAATAAGTATAAGATTATAGGACTTCCATTTTTTAATAAAGCACTTAAGAAGTAAGAGTTTGAGGAAGCTATTAATGGTTTAGGAATAGACAACTTATATAAGTTTGAATGAAATTGTAGATTTAAATAAAATTATATCAGGAGTATTATAATGAAATTAAAAAGTGTTAAAATAAGGAATTTTAGAGGATATAAAGATGAAGTTCTAATTAAAATGGACGAACTAACAACAATAGTTGGCAAAAATGATGCAGGTAAATCAACAATATTAGAGGCTTTGGAAATATTTTTCAATAATAAAATTGTAGTTTGTGAAAGAGAAGATTTATCTGTTAATCATAATCTAGGTGATGATTTAATAGAAATTACATGTGTATTTTTACCAAATATGAATTCCATTTCTATTGATTCATCGTCTCAAACAAAACTAGACGAAGAGTATTTACTAAATTCGGATGGACTATTAGAAATTAAGAAAGTTTTTAAAGCAACAACTTCTAAACCTAAGCCTTCTACATTTATAGTTTGTAATCATCCTACGGATGAGGGCTATAATGATTTATTAACATTAAAAATTTCTGACTTGAAAAAAAGAGCAAAGGATTTAGGGATTTCTGAATCAGAATATGATGCTAGGAGTAGTGTTAGTTTAAGACAAGCTATTTGGAATAAAAAAGATAATCTGACCCTTGCTATTAGTGATATTCCTGTTGATAAAGAAGATTCAAAAAAGATATATAATAAACTAGAAACTTATTTGCCTTATTTTGCACTTTTTCAATCTGATCGTTCAAGCTCTGATGCAGATAAAGAAATTACAGATCCTATGAAAATTGCAATTAGTAAAGCTTTACAAGAAGTAGAAGAGGAACTTGATAAAATCAAAGAAGAAGTTAAGAAAAAAGCTCTAGATACGGCTAATAGAACTTTAGAAAAACTTAAGGAAATGAATAGTGAATTAGCGACATCATTAATACCAGAGTTTAAGGCTGAACCAAATTTTGATTCATTATTCAAGTTGACAATAAACTCAGATGATAATATTCCTATGAATAAAAGAGGAAGTGGAGTTAGAAGACTTGTTTTATTAAATTTCTTTAGAGCAGAAGCTGAAAGACAATTATCAGAAGAGGAAAAAAGAACTTCAATAATTTATGCTTTTGAAGAACCTGAAACTTCTCAACACCCATCTCATCAAAAGTTACTTGTAGAAGCTTTTTTAGATATTTCTAATAAAGATAATGCACAAGTTATTGTCACAACACATACACCAGCAATATGTGGATTATTACCAGTTAGTAGCTTAAGATTGGTAGATAAGATTGATAATCGTGTATTTATAAAAGATGCCTCAGATGACGTATATGAAAAGATAGCTGATATGCTTGGGGTTATACCCGAACCTTTTTCCAAAAACACTAAAGCCTTGATACTAGTGGAAGGTAAATCAGATGTTATCTTTTTAAGACATATCGCTAAGGAGTTAAAATCTGAATCTTATATACCTTATACTTTTGATGATAGAAATATAGCTATTGTTCCAATTGGAGGATGCGGTAATCTTAAACACTGGACTACACAAAAAATTGCAGAACAATTTTCAATACCTTGGGGAATTCTTTTAGACTCAGACAAAGGAACTCTTGATGAAGAAAGAAATCTCAAGCAAATAAAAAAATTAAAAGAACAAGGGATAAAAGCATATGTTACTAGAAAGAGAGAACCAGAAAACTATATAAATATTAATTGTATCAGAGAGAATGTATTTACAGAACAGTTTTCTGAAATAGATGATGTAAAAAAGCTTATAAATCAAAAAATCAAAATGTCAGAAAATGATATTCTAGAAAAATTATGGCCTAAGATGTCTTTAGAACAAATTAGAGAATCAGAAAAATATATTGATGATAAAGGAAATGAAAGATTTGAATTTACAGAAATGATATTAGATTTTCTAAGTATGGCTGATTGAGGATATGACTTAGTAAATGTATTAATAATTAAGGATGTTAAGAATGTCTAAGATTAAAAATGAAAATATTTCTGCTAAATGCTTTGATATTTAGGTTTATATAGAAGATTTTAAAAATAACTATATAAGTTTTACTGATATAGCAAAATATAAGAACAAGGAAGAACCCAATGTAGTTGTTTCAAATTGGATGCGGAACTATAATATAATGCAATATTAATAGAAAAAGGGATGGAGCAAAAAGAAAGAATGATTGAACTTAGAAATCTTGCAAAGACCCAACTCATATCTTTAGAAAAATTAAACCAATTAGATA
>JAEZZB010000125.1 GCA_023442495.1 Bacillota bacterium | reverse complement strand
CTATCTTCTTTAGAAACACCATAAATATTTGAAACAAAATATACAAATTTTCTTCCCGTCATATCTTCATATATTTCAGGATTATCTGGTAGAAAAGCAATCTTTTTCTTCACTTCAACGGAATTGTAAAGCATGTCTACTCCGTCAATTTCTGCACTTCCACTTGTAGCATCAATTAATCCAACTAGCATGTTTAATGTGGTGGTTTTTCCTGAACCATTTGGCCCTAAGAAACCTAGTATTTCTCCGTTTCTTATTTCAAAACTAATATTGTCGACAGCAAGTTTACTATCATATTTTTTAGTTAAATTTTTAACTTTTATCATGAATACCTCTCATTATGTAAATTTTGTTATTTTTTAATCTATAAATTATTCTATATTATTTTCAATTTCATTACAAATAATCTAAATAAAAAAGTAGAGTAATAATACTCCATTTTTCTATCTACTAAAAATTATTCAACACAAAATTTATTCTATCTATTATTCCTTGATTTCCTAAAATCATGAATATATGAACCATTTCAGGACCATGTTCAGAGCCTGTTAAAGCTGAACGAACAGGGAAAAATAGTGATTTACCTTTAATACCAGTTTCTTTTTGAACTTGCTTCATAATAGTTTTTGCAAGTTCTTCATCCATTTCTTCCTTTTCAACAATTTCTTTTAATGTCTTTAAAACGATATGCGCTTCTTCACTTTCAAGATTTTGAGAAACCTCTTTGTAGAAATCTTTATCTCCAAAATTCGCAAATATAAAAGATGTAAGCGAAGTGATTTCAGAAAATCTACTTAAAGCTGTTTTAAATGTAGATGCCAATTCATTTAATTTCTCTGCTTCTAAATTTTCATCTATTAAACCCGATTCTAATAAATATGGTTTAATTTCATATGCTAATTCTTCATCAGACATTTCCTTAATATATTGACTATTTACCCAATCAAGTTTTTGTTCATCAAATACACCGCCTGATCTTGAAACTCTATCAAATGAGAATTGCTTGATAAGTTCGTCATGTGAAAGTATTTCTTGATTTGAATCTGGTGACCATCCAACAAGTGCAATATAATTTATAAGAGCATCTCTTAAATAACCTTTTTTCTTAAAATCTTCAACTGAAACATCTGCATTTCTCTTTGATAATTTCTTTTTGTCTTTACCTAAAACAGTTGGAAGATGTACAAAAGTAGGAGCTTCCCAACCAAAAGCTTCATATAAGTAAACATGTTTTGGTGTTGAGGATACCCATTCATCCCCACGAACTACATGTGTTATCTTCATTAAATGGTCATCTACAACTACCGCAAAATGATAGGTTGGAAATCCGTCAGATTTCATTAAAACTTGGTCATCCATATCTGAAGTATTTATAGATAGATTTCCTTTGATAGCATCTTTGAAATGAATATCTTTATTTGCAGGTAATTTTATTCTAACTACATGTTCTTCGCCAGCTTTGACTCTTTCTTCAGCTTCTTCTCTAGATATTCCTCTACATAGACCATCGTATCTAGGCATTAATCCATCAGCTTTTTGTTGTTCCCTTAAGTTATCAAGTCTATCTTGAGTACAGAAACAATAATATGCCTTATCTTCGTCTAATAGCTTTTGAATATATTCTTTATAAATGCCAGCTTCGACTCTTTCAGATTGAATATATGGTCCATATGGCCCTTTTTCGACAATATGTCGACTTTCATCTAAAAATACACCTTCATCATATTCAAGGCCAGCCCATTCCATAACATCAATAAGATTTTCTAAAGCGCCTTCAACATATCTAGTTCTATCTGTATCTTCTATTCTTAAGATAAATTTTCCGCCATTATGTCTGGCAAATAAATAATTATATAATGCGGTTCTTAAACCACCGATATGCACATATCCTGTTGGAGATGGTGCAAATCTTACTCTCACTTCTCTTGTCACAGCTCCTCCATTTTAACTTAAAGTAACACTAACTTTATCTACACTTTGTATCCATTCAGAGTTCATCTCTTTTCCATTCAACTGAATTATTGGTTTGATTTGATATGTCCCTGCTTCTTTTGAACTTAAATCTATGATTAATTTTAAATTTTCTACTTTAATTTTTTCTAAATCATCTTGAAATCCAACAATATTTATTTTAATATTATCTGAATTAATTGTAGCATTTAAATTTTGCGATTTATTCTTAACTTCAATTTGTGATTTTGGAATTTCAAAAGTCCTACTAGTCTTATGGTGCACTATTATATTTATACTATAATCTGATTCATCAGATACCAACGAGATGTCTGATGGCAAGGTAAATTTAACTGGTATGGTTTTAGTTTGAGTTAATTTCTCAATATTAATATCTTGCATTTCAATAGTATTTATTTTATCTACGGCTTCCTTTGGACCTTTTATTAAAACTGTAGATTTATTTAATTCAGCACTGTCAATTCTATAATTTTCACCAATTTCACCAACCAAATTTTTCTCTATTGTAACTTCTTTTTGCTTATATACAACAGCGATAATATTTGCAAAATCTTGTCCATATGTTAAATTTTCTACCATTTCATCATTTTCATCTATCGCTTTTAAATCTTTATTAATATTTATATTTCCTTCAAGATTTGATAAGTCCAATTCCGTTACAACTTTAGCTATTCTATCAATATTTGATCTTGGTCCTCTAATTGTAATACTATTAGGAATTACTTGTCGAGATTCAAGCACAAAATCTGCAGGTAAATTCCCTGCATTTTGTATTTCAACAGGAAATTCTCTATTAATAATTTTTTCTATATTTACATCAATAGAGCTTTGATAATCTTCTATAGTGATACCGTCTGGTACGGCATAATTCAATCTTATATTATTTAATCCTTCGTTTAATCCTTGAAAATCTGCTGTAACTCTAACATGTGAATTCGTTATATTTATTATCCTATTTCTTTGTCCAATTAAAGTTATATCAACAGTTTTTTGTGTGTCAGTATCAATCATTAAATCATTTTTTGACAAATTATCTGTATGTTCATATATTATAGGAACACCAGTCAATCTTATTGGTATTGAAGGATTAGTAGTTGCAATTATATATGACCACATGAATATAGCTATTATTAGTGAAAGTAGTTTAATTTTCCAATTTTTCTTCAGTATCTCCATTATCTACTCCTTTCACTCTTCTTGTCAATATATTATCTTCTTCAATATATAATTTATTTATCATTTCTCTAAGAGTTTCTATATCAATATTTCTAGATAATTCCGAATTATGAACAGTAGATATTACTCCTGTTTCTTCAGAAACAACTATAATAAATGCATCGGACTTTTCACTCATACCTAGTCCCGCTCTATGTCTTGTACCTAATTCTTTTGAAATTGTATAATTTTCTGAAAGTGGTAAGAAACACCCTGCAGATATGATTTTGTCTTCTTTTATTACTACAGCCCCATCGTGAAGTGGTGAATTTGGGAAGAAAAGATTAATTAATAATTCTGAAGATAATTCTGAATTAAGTATAGTACCAGTTTCTATGATATCTTTAAGTCCGATTTCAAGTTCGATAACAATCAATGCACCAATTTTTTGTCTTGAAAGAGATGCAACTGCACTTACTATATCATTTGTTTTGTAGTCATTGATATTACTTCGTATTCTAGTCATCGATTTAAATAAATTATTGGTTCTACCTAATTTTTCAAATATTCTTCTTAATTCAGGTTGAAATACGACAACAATTAAAATCATACCCGCAGTAAATATATTTGAAATTAGCCAATTAACAGTATAAAGTCTAAAACCTTGAGCAATCTTAGAAAATACAAAAATTATCAATAAGCCTTTTGCCAATTGTAAAGCCCTAGTCTCTTTAACAAGTAATATTATCCTATATAAAATAAATGTCATTACCAATACATCAATTACATCAGTAATTCGTATAGTTAAAAATATCATTTTTAATTCATTTAAAAAATCCACTTTTCACCACCTTTCAAAATTTAATTTTATCACATTTTTTTATGATTATAAAATCGTAGTTTGATTCAAAATTTGTATATCGAAATAAAATAATGAATTATCTTTATTAGAGATACACTATATTTAATTCTTAATATGATTATCAATAAAAATCATAAAAAGCAATATACTTTTACAATATTAATAAAATTAAAATAGCTAAAAACCCTCAATCTCATTAACTTTATTTGCAAGTCTATTATGAATGTATTTCATTTCGTCAAAATCAAATTCTCGTGGATTTAGATAGTGTTTTGCATCTTCCATTATTTCAATTAATTCATCATCATGTCTATTTTGTTCTTTAATTGCATTAGCTTTTCTCATTGCTCTTCTAAGATTACTAAACATTGTCATTACAATATGCTCTTCTTTATTTTCTGCAAGTAATCTTCTAAGCTTCCATTCTTTGCTTGTTGGAGTTAGAATTGCTTTGTTCGGAAAATATAGCCCTCTATCTTTTAATATTTGAATAAATCTATACAAATCATCTTTAATAATATTTACAAATAGTAAAAATTCAATATCAATTGGACTAGCATCTTCAACTATACAATGACTGTAATCTTCAAATATCAAATCTTCAACTCTACAAAATGTATGTTCATGTGAAACTTCTATTATTCTGAAATTTTTCTTTTCAGCTTCATTTTGTAAAATTTTAAGTTTCTCGCTTGCAAGACCGTAAATTAATATTATTTGTTCATCTGTATCAATAAATTTTTTCATTAATATCTTTAATCCTTCTTAACTAAATATTTTTCAATATATTCATCATAATTTGTCTTTTCATCTCTATATGTTCCATCATCAAATATTTCAATAATTCTATTTGCTATTGAGTTTACAAATTGATGATCTAAAGATGTAAACATAATATTTCCTTTGTAGTTTATTAATCCATTGTTCACAGCTTCAATTGATTCCAAGTCCAAATGGTTTGTTGGTTGATCCAAAATTATCATATTTGAAGGTTCCACCATTATTTTTGAGAACATCATTCTAACTTTTTCGCCTCCAGAAAGAACTGAAGCATCTTTATAAACTTCATCCCCTGAAAATAGCATTTTACCTAAAAATCCACGAATAAATTGTTCTGATTTTTCTTTAGAATATTGTCTTAACCAATCAACTAAATTTAAATTTGTATTTTCAAAATATTTTGCATTATCCTTAGGAAAATATTCTCTAGAAATGGTTTGACCCCATTTGAAATTATCTGTATATTTTTCATCTTCATTTGCTAAGATTTCAAATAATTTTGTTATGGCTATCTCATTACCAATAAAAGCTATTTTTTCATCCTTATCAACTCTAAAACTTAAATCCTTTATTAATGAAACTCCATTTTGATTAACATTTAAATTTTCTACTGTAAGAATTTCATTTCCTGCTTGTCTTGATAGTGTAAATCCTACAAATGGATATCTTCTTGATGAAGGTTTTATATCATCAAGAGTAATTTTATCTAATAGTTTCTTTCTAAATGTAGCTTGTTTTGATTTTGATTTATTTGCTGAAAATCTTGAAATAAATTCTTTTAGTGATTTTACTTGATCTTCTTTCTTTTTATTTTCTTCTTTAGCTAATTTTTCAGCAAGTTTTGAAGATTCATACCAAAAATCATAATTACCTGTGAACATTCTAATTTTTGAAAAATCAATATCAACCATTACAGTACATACTTCATTTAAGAAATATCTATCGTGAGATACAACTATAACTATACCTTCAAAATCGATTAAAAATTCTTGTAACCAATAAATCGCTCTTAAATCAATCCCATTTGTAGGTTCATCAAGAAGCAAAACATCAGGTTTACCGTATAATGCTTGTGCTAATAAAACTTTAATTTTATCGGATTCTTTTAATTCTCGCATTTGCAAATTGTGCTTTGAAACCTCAATACCTAGACCTTGCAAAAGTGTTGATGCTTCAGCTTCCGATTCATATCCACCCTTTTCTGCAAATTCTATTTCAAGTTCTGCGGCTTTAATTCCATCTTCATCAGTAAAATCTTCTTTCATATAGATTGCTTCTTTTTCTTTAGCAATTCTATACAATTCTTCATCTCCCATTAGAACAGTATCCAAAACTTCATTATCTTCAAATGCATAATGATTTTGATTTAACTTAGAAAGTTTTAAGTTTCCTTGATATGAAACATGTCCAGTGGTTGGTTCTATTTCACCTGATAAAATTTTTAGAAATGTTGATTTCCCAGCACCATTTGCACCAATAATTCCATAACAATTACCTGGTGTAAATTGCAAATCAACTTCGTCAAATAGTTTCCTATCAGGAAGAACATAACTTAAATCATTAACATTAATCATACTAACTCCTTAATTATGATTTAATAATACTCTTGTTATTTTTTAATTGTGTATTATAATTCTATATAGTATTTTAATTAAATCATCTTCAATTATTTCAAATTTATTTTATTATTGTAATTACTAATCTGAAGAATTTACAAATATAATTTGTATCATAATCTATGATTGAAATATATAATTTTAATAAATTTCAATTTTTTATTTATTTAGTAAGTTTTCTTATCAATAAATATACCCCATGCATAACAATTATTGCAATTAAATATAATATTTGAGCTATAAACATATATAATATTCCTCTGAAAGGTACCATATTTTCAAGAATTAATGGTGGATTAATTAGAAATCCATAATTTGCTATTGGGAATGGTATAGATACTAACAAATTAAAAATTAATAGGCCTAAATTATATACTAATGTAAATTTTAATACATATATTAAATCTTTCTTAGTTAATATCTCATTATCCGCAACTATATAGAAAATTGCTCCAATTAATATACAGTAATGGAAAATAAAGAAGTGAAAATTAGTTATATGAGGAAAACTATAGGGATACATGTCTGGCGCAGCCATAGCTAATATTCCACCCATTAAACCCCAATAAATAGAAACTTTCTTTAAATATTTATTCCCTACAAATATATCATATATGAAGAACAAAATTACTACTCTACAAGAATACATAGGCAGAGATTCTTGAATGGTAAATGTTTTTGACCAAACAAACCATATATAAATTATAGTTTGTGTTATAATCATAGTCCAGCCGAGTATCTTCTTAAATTTAGATTTTACTTTATCAGATTTGTTCTTAAAAGATGCAGCAAATAGAATAAGTGCTAATAAAACAATTAATGCTAGTATATGAATAGGACTAAAAGGGCTAATACTAATATGGTCTGTCTTAGACCTAACAAAAAATTCTAAAAATTTCATACTACCTCCTCAATATATCATATCAGATTTTGAATTATAATAATTTATATTTTTAAATAAAATATATATTTAAATATTAAAAAATTTTAAGTTTGTTATTAGAAATAGTCTTTGTAAAAATTATCAAAAGTATTAAAATTAGATATAATACTAAAAGCAAATGTGCTATAAAAATACCTGCCAGAGTCCCCTCCAACAGGTATCCATTTTACATATACATTTATAAACCGATAATTAAAAGCTTATCTTCTTCGTCTATTCCTAATTCAACTGCATTCCCAAAGATTTCATCAATTCCTTCTTTGTCAAGCATAAAATAATCTTTAGCCTGTGTTAAAATAGTCTCTTCATCTAAAGATTTTTCATCCGCTTTTGTAAAAACAGCCTTATTTGTTTTTTTATCATTTGTCACTAAATAAACTTTTGTGTATCTATCTTTATTTGATATAATCAATTCGCCAACTGTCATATTACACTCCCATTTGATGTTTTATTTTCATAATTTGATTGTAAAATTCATCAGATAAATCTGAATATTCAAGTATAAAGTCAAAGTCTTCATTTGCTTTATCAAATCTTTTTAATGAAATATTGATAATTGCTCTGTTATATCTTAGTTTTAATTCGGTCGGATATTTTTCTATAGCGCCATCAGCTATTTTTAAGGCTTCTAAAGTCTTACCTAAAATATATTTTAAATAAACATAATCTGTATATAAAGTTGCAAAATCAGCACCTTTATCGATTGCTTCTTCAAAAAATTTTTCAGCCATTTGTAAATCTTCCTGATTCATATATGAAATAGCTATATAATATGGAATATCATATCTTGACGAATTTTTTCTAGCTTCCATAAGTTCAATGATAGCATTATTATAGTTCATCTTGTTAATAAGATAAATTGCATCTTCAACTGAAACATCTGGAGCTATTTTTTGCATTTGATCTCTTATAACTTCTTTTAATTCTTCATTATCCGTATTTTCTAGGGCTCTTTTATAATAGTTATTTGCCTTTATATATTGTCCGGTTGAGCTAGAAATATTACCCATTTCATAGTTTGCAAGCGAATTTTGATTATTGTAATTTAAAATTCTTTGTAGTATTCTAACTGCTTCTTCTACAAATATATGTCTTTCATCCTTTGATACCTCAAGTAACCAAAGCATAGAAGCGTAATTGTATGCTGCAAGTTCATTTTTTTCATCTAAAATAAATGCGGCTCTTGAATATAAAAGAGCTTTTTCATTATCAATTCCAATATTTTCCATCGTTTTTTGCATTGCATAATTTGATGGTTTTTCAAAAGCCCTTTTTAATATATCGATATAGTCATTTATATATAAAAATTCATTGTCTATTGCAATATTTAATAGAATACCATTAAATATATATTCCATTTTTATTTCATTATCAAAATTATTCGTGGCAATTCCATCTACCATATCATCCAATAAAATTGGTAAGGGGATATCAGATATCCCCAATGAATTGTATTTATAAGTATTTTCCTTTAATTCTATATATGATAATTTATCTGTCTTTTGTCTAAAATATTTATCAATTGGATTCATCAATTAAAACATCCCTTCAAATTCTCTTTTTCTTCTTGATGAGTTATAAAGTAGACTAAATAGATGTCCTTTATACAAATAAATAAAAGCAAGAAGTATTGAAAATATAAAATTTCTCATAAGAAACATAAGATTAAATATAGCTAATCCTGAAAATTTCATTTGTATTTGTAAATAAATATAAAATATCATCGGAATTATCCAATGTAATATATTTTCTTTTAGAAATGATAATATATTTGAATAAGCCTCTATACTATAGTTGTTTGCAATATATACTTCTTCATATAATAGTGATTGAATACCTAATAATATGAATAATCCTAGAACATCAAATAAAGGTATTGTATTATATAAAAATATAAATGCATATTCTAATAATACATATATAAACATCACTGATGAAAATGGTCCAAAGAATGACTTATAACCATCTATAAGTCCATTTATTCTAAATCTATTGTACATAACTAAATCGTACAATATGCCTATTAAAGCAGAGCCAAAAAATATAGTTATAATATATCTAGCAAAACCTAATAGAAAGTTAACTTCTCCACTAAAACTTGAAAGCAATGTTTGAACCCAAAATTCAGCTATATTTAATCCGAGGATAACTATTGCAAGTAAAGGCAAATATTTCAAACTTTTTAAGCTTCTTTTAAGTGCTTCCTTACTTACATTAATTACGTCTGTAAAAATATTCATTCAACCTCCTACATCTTGTCTGGTGATTTAATTCCAAGTAAATCTAATAGATTATGAATTGTAATCTTTGTTGCATATACAAGTAATGCTCTTGCTTTCTTTTCTTCTTCTTCAGAATTCAATATATGAATACTATTATAGAATGAATTGAATTTTTGAGCTACCTCTGTAACATGTCTTGTAATTATAAATGGTTCATATTTTTCCATAGCTTGTATAATTGCTTGTGGAGCATTATAAATTGATTTAATCAATTCCACTTCTTGTGGTTCATTTAATAATGAAAAATCAACATCATCTGTAATTTCAATGTCTAATTTTTGTAAAATTTGATTTGCTCTAGCATGTGCATATTGTACATATGGAGCAGTTTCTCCTTCAAAGTTTAATAATTGATCCCAATCAAATACATAGTCTTTTATTCTTTGATTGAATAATTCTTGGAATTTAACTGCACCAATACCCACTTCTTTAGCTATCTCTTCTTTATTTTCAAGATTAGGATTTCTTGCTGCAATTATTTTTTCAGTCTTCTCAATCGCTTTATTTAACACATCTTCCAAGAATAATACATTACCTTTTCTTGTCGATAATGTACCTTCTTTAACACTTACCATACCAAATGATACATGAATACAATCTTTTGCCCAATCATATCCCATTTTATCTAATATCTTAAATAGATTTATAAAATGTAAATTTTGTTGTGTAGCTACGACATAGATATTTTTGTAGAAATCATAATGTTTTTTTCTATATCTTGCAGTTGCCATATCTCTTGTAATATATGCTGAAGATCCATCACTTTTGAAAATCATAGCTGGAGGATTTCCTTCGCCCATATCAATAACTTGAGCACCTTCTGATTCATATAATAGTCCTGATTTTTCGATTTCTTCTTTAACTTCAGGAATGAATTGTGCATGGAAATATTCACCATTATATGATTCAAATTCTATTCCAAGCATATCATATACACGATTAAATTCTTTTAAGCTTATTTCTTTGAACCATCTCCAAGTTTCTAGCGCAAACTCATCTTCTTCTTCTAACTTTTTAAACCAAGCTCTTGCTTCATCTTTCAATGCAGAATCAAGTTCTGATTCTTTTGTATATCTTACATATAATTTTAATAATTCTCTAATTGGATCTTTGTCTATTACTTCTTTGTCTCCCCATTTCAAATAAGCAGAAATAAGAACACCAAACTGTGTACCATAGTCACCTAAATAGTTAATCCCTTCTACTGTAAAACCTAAGAATCTAAAAATTCTCTTTAATGAGTCTCCTATTACAGTAGATCTAATATGACCAATGTGGAATGGTTTTGCTATGTTTGGCGCACTATAATCAATTGTGATTACTTTTCCCTCACCTATTTTTGATGAACCATATTTATCTTTTTCTTCAAATACTTTTTCAAGAACTACTTGATTAAATTTATTTTGGTCTAAATAGAAATTGATATAAGGTCCAACTGTTTTAACTTCGCTAAATAAGTCTGAGTTAATTTTACTTGCTAATTCTTCAGCTATTAGATTAGGTGCTTTTCTCATTTGCTTTGCTAATCTAAAAGTTGGAAATGAATAATCTCCCATATCACTATTTTTAGGTACTTCTATCAAATTAAATATTTCTTCTTGTGATAATCCAATATATAATCCTTTAATTAATTTACTAATCTCTATTTTATAATCCATAATTATTTTAGGGTTACTACAGTAACACCCGCTCCTCCTTCGTCATGGTTTCCTATTCTATATTCTTTTACATAATTCGACTTTCTCAAATATTCAAGGATTCCAGTCCTTAATGCACCAGTTCCCTTTCCATGTATTAGATAAACCTTTTTCATACCTATTAAAGATGATGTATCAAAAAATCTATCTATTTCAATCCTAGCTTCTTCAACATTCAAACCTCTTAAATCAATATCTTGACTAGCATTCATTAGTGATGCATCTTTAATCAGCTTCCTGTAAGATGTTTTGGATTTTTCTTTTTGTATATCTTCATCTGTTTTTTCGATATCACTAACATGTATGTTAAATTTCAATATACCCATTTGAACTATTAATTCACCTTTGTTGTCAGGTAAAGTTTGAACAGTAGCTAAATCATTCATTGAAATGACTCTTACTGTTTCACCCAATTTCAATTGTAAATCTTCATTGCTTCTAATTTTCTTTCTTTCTTTATTTTCATATTGACTACTTATATCTTTATATTTCTCATTGATTTGAGTATAAACTCTATCAATATCTGAAGTTTGAGCTCCACTTTTAGATTTTGCAAGTCTTAACATATCTTTAGATTCATTTTTAGCATCTTCTAATATCCTTCGTGCTTCAAGCTTTGCTTCTTCAACTTCTTTCAATGCTTTTTGTTTTTGTTTATCAAAATCTCTATTAAAATCATCAATGAGTTTTTGATATCTCAATTTTTCTTTATTTGCTTCTTTAATCTCTGCTTCAAGCTTAGATTTGTCCTCTTCTATACTTGCTATTATATCCTCAAAATCTTTATTTTCTTCTGATAAATATGTTGCAGCAATTCTTAAAATATCATTTTCAAGGCCTAGTCTTTTTGAAATTTCAAATGCATTAGACTTGCCTGGTCGACCAATTGTTAATTTATATGTTGGTGACAAAGTCTCAATATCAAATTCAACATTTGCATTTTGTACACCTTCAGTGGACATAGCATAGAGTTTTAATTCACTATAATGGGTAGTTGAAACAATTAAACTTTCTCTCTTCACTAGCGTGTCTATTATTGCCATAGCAAGTGCAGCACCTTCGGTAGGATCTGTGCCATTTCCAAGTTCATCAAATAGCACAAGCGAATCTTCATCCGCATTTTCTAATATATGAACGATATTCTTCATGGATGCTGAAAATGTAGAAAGAGATTGTTCAATACTTTGATTATCTCCAATATCCGTGTATATATCATTAAAAATACTTATTTTAGAAAAATCATCTGCTGGAATAAATAGTCCAGATTGTGCCATCATAATTGTTAATCCCAAGGTCTTTAAGGATACAGTTTTACCCCCAGTATTTGGTCCTGTTATAACTAATGCCTTATATGATTCACCAATCCTTATATCTATTGGCACTACTTCACCTTTCAAAAGAGGATGTTTTGCATTTTTAATATCTATAATTTTTTTATCATTTATCAAAGGCTTATTATATCCCTTATCTAAGGCATATTTTGCTTTTGCAAATGTGAAATCAAGGTCTACTAAATAATATTGATTGTTTTCAATTTCTTCATGATACATAAATACCATTTCTGAAAGATCTTTTAATATTCTCCTGATTTCTTCTAATTCTTCAATTTCTAAATCCCTAATTTTATTGTTGATTTCTACAATAGCCATAGGCTCAATATATATAGTTTGACCAGAAGATGATACATCGTGTGCGATTCCTGGCACTTTTGATCTTGCTCCTGCCTTTACTGGAACTACATATCTCCCATCTCGCATAGTAATGAATCCATCTTGTAAATTCATATTATCAGATTTAACCATAGATTGTAGCTTTGCTCTAGCTTCGTCTTCCTTATCTCTAATTGATTTTCTAATATTAAATAGTATTCTTGAAGCATCGTCTGCAATTGTTTCTTCATCTACAATAATTCTTTCTATTTCTCTTTGTATCCTAATATTCGTATAAAGTTTATCTATATGATTGACTATTATATTTTCGCCTTCGTATTCTAATTTATACTCTTTAAGACTTTGTGAAACTCTTAGTGAATCAGCTATTTGCATAAATTCATAATTTTCTAATATAGCTTGTTTTTTAAGTCTTTTTGTAATTGATTTTAAATCATGAATACCGTATAAAGGCGGAAATGAATATTTCCTGATAAGCTCGATTGCATCTTCTGTCTTCCTTAACATATATTCAATTTTGGACTTGTCATATAATGGCATTATCTTAGATGCTTTTTCTTTTCCAAGATTTGATGCACAATAATCTATTAATTTTTCTTGTATTTTAACCCATTCTAATGTGTTAATCGTATTTTTTTCCATTTTTCTCCATTACCATTTTTATTTTAATAATTCTTGCAATTGTTTTTTAGCTTGGAGAGTCATTTTTTCTTGTTCAAGAAGATTATTTCTTAAGATTTCATTGTCTTCCTTAGCTTTCTTGAACATATTATTTTGTCTATCTAATTCTAATTTGTATTTATCACGATCTATTGTTAATAATTTAATACTATTTTCTAGATTTTCTAGTTTTTGTTCAAGTTCACTAATTTTTTGATCAGTATCCTTATGTTTTTCTTTATAGTTTTCAAATTCATCTTTAAGTGGCTCATATTTTTCAAGAGGTTCTTTAGAAAATTCTCTTAAATGTTCAAATTCTTGACCAACTTTATATAAATTATCGGCTATATTTAAGCAAGCAAGTGTTGCTGACATTGCTGGATTAACATATTTGCTTGATAAAGACATATTAGCCTTTTCAATTTCTTTGTTTACATAATTAACAATTTTATCCGTTTCTTCCTTGCTTCTTTCTGTTTTAAGAAGATAATTATTACCATTTATATTTATTTCATAACGATTTCTATCCATAACTAGCTCCTTATTTCAATATTAAACGCCTCTACCAATCCTTTTTCAATATTATTAAATGATTCTTTTATTGTTTCTTCTTTTAGTGTATATTCATCAGATTGGAAACCTAATTTATAAGCTAAGGATATCTTGCCTTTATTAATTTGATTTCCTTCATAAGTATCAAATAATTTAACTGCTTTAAGATATTCACCACCATTTTCTTTTATAACATCAATTATTGATTGTGATTCAATACTTTTATCGACTATAAATGCAATATCTCTTTCTACAAGTGGATATTTAGATATCTTTTTGTATTGTAAAACTTCATTTTTTAAATTATTTAATAATTCAACATTTAGTTCGAATAGATAAACTCTGTGATTAATATCAAAATTATCTAAAACTATTGGACTAATTTCTCCTAATATTCCTAGAACATTATCATTTTTTGTAACATTTGCACAACGTCCTGTATGGAATATAGGATTATGTTCTTCTCTTTCAAACCTGATGTTTGTGATATTGAGTTTTAATAGTAATTTTTCCAAAACATCTTTTAGATAGTAATAATCATATTCTCCAACCAAAGCAACCACAAGTTTTTTAGTTTCAATTGTTTCTTTATTTACTTTTGTAAATGTATTTCCAAGTTCTGTAAATCTTAAATCGTATTGTTTTTTATTTAAATTACTTCTTATTGCATCTAGCATATTTCCAATTAAAGTAGTTCTCATTACTGAGAAATCTTCTCCAAGTGGATTTAATATTTCTATGCAA
>JAEZZB010000114.1 GCA_023442495.1 Bacillota bacterium | reverse complement strand
TTCATCTTCAATTCTTAATAATTGATTGTATTTAGCAACTCTATCTGTTCTTGATGGAGCACCTGTCTTAATTTGACCTGTATTTAATGCAACTGCTAAGTCAGCAATTGTTGTATCTTCAGTTTCCCCTGATCTATGTGACATAACAGCTGTATAACCAGCTCTATTAGCCATTTGTACTGCATCTAATGTTTCAGTTAAAGTACCAATTTGGTTAACTTTAACTAGGATTGAGTTTGCAACTTTGTTTTCAATACCTTTTGATAATCTCTTGGTGTTCGTTACGAATAAATCGTCACCAACTAATTGAACTCTCTTACCAAGTCTTTCAGTTAATAATTTCCATCCTTCCCAATCTTCTTCGTCTAAACCATCTTCGATTGAGATAATTGGATATTTATTGATTAATTCTTCGTACCAATCAACCATTTCTTCTCTAGTTCTTACAACGCCTTCACCCTTGAAGTTGTATTTTCCATCTTCATGCATTTCTGATGAAGCAACGTCTAAAGCGATTTTAACTTCTTCACCTGGTTTGTATCCAGCTTTTTCTATAGCTTCAACGATTGTTGATAAAGCTTCTTCATTAGATGCCAAGTTTGGAGCGAAACCACCTTCGTCACCTACAGCTGTATTGTGTCCGGATGCTTGAAGAACTGATCTTAAGCTGTGGAATATTTCTGCACCCATTTGTAAAGCCTCTGTAAATGATTTTGCACCAACAGGCATGACCATAAATTCTTGGATATCTACGTTGTTGTCTGCGTGTTCGCCACCATTTAGGATATTCATCATTGGTACTGGTAATGTTTTAGCGTTAAATCCACCAATATAGTTGTATAGTGGAACACCTAATTCATCAGCTGCAGCTCTTGCTACTGCCATTGAAACGCCTAATATAGCATTAGCACCTAATCTACCTTTATTTTCTGTTCCGTCTAATTCAATCATTGCTTGGTCAATAGCAACTTGATCAAATACATCAAATCCTATAATTTCTTCTGCAATTTCTGTATTTACATTTTCAACAGCATTTAAAACACTTTTTCCTAAATAAACTGATTTGTCACCGTCTCTTAATTCAACAGCTTCAAAAGCTCCTGTTGATGCTCCTGATGGAACTAGTGCTCTACCAAATCCACCTAAATCTGTAAATACTTCAACTTCAACGGTTGGATTTCCTCTTGAATCTAATACTTGTCTTGCATAAATATCTGTAATATAACCCATGGTTAACTACCCCCTTTTAATTAATGATTCGCCTGTCATTTCTGCAGGTTTTTCTATATTTAGAATATCTAACATTGTAGGTGCTAAATCTGCTAATCTACCACCTTCTTTTAGTGTAACACCTTCCGTATTTTTTGCAACATAAATTAATGGAACTATATTAGTTGTATGTGCAGTATAAGGTTTACCAGTTTCAAAATCTATTTCTTGTTCAGCATTTCCATGATCTGCAGTGATTAAAAATTCATATCCATGATCTAGACCAACTTTAATTAATTCTCCAACACATTCATCTACTGTTTCCACAGATTTTACAACTGCTGGAATTACACCTGTATGTCCTACCATATCTGGATTAGCAAAATTTAGAATAATTGCCTTTGGTTCTTCAGTTTTCATTCTTTCAATTGCTTTATCTTTTAATTCATAAGCTGACATTTCAGGTTTTAAATCATATGTTGCTACTTTTGGAGAAGCTACAAGAATTCTTTCTTCTCCTTCGACTGGAGGTTCAACACCACCATTGAAGAAGAAAGTAACGTGAGCATATTTTTCAGTTTCAGCCATTCTTAGTTGACGAAGTCCATTTGCAGCAACTACTTCACCGAAAGTATTATTTATAACTTTTGGTGGATAAGCAATATCGACATTTTTAATTGTCTTATCATAAGTTGTCATACAAACATAATTTACATGAACCCTTTTCTCTCTTTCTTCTCCTTCGAAATCTTCATCCATAAATGCTCTAGTAATTTGTCTTGCTCTATCTGGTCTGAAGTTAAAGAATATTATGCTATCACCATCATTTACTTTAGCTACAGCTTCATTATTTTCATCAACAATTACTGTTGGTGTCATAAATTCATCTGTAGTATTGGCTTCAGGAGTTGATTTATCATATTCTTCTTGAATAGATGCTAAGATATCATGAACCTTTTTGCCTTTACCGAGCGTAAAAGCTTCATAAGCTTTATTGATTCTTTCCCATCTCTTATCTCTGTCCATTGCATAATATCTACCAACTACTGTTGCAAGTTTTCCATATCCAATTTCATCCATTTTATCTAATAAATCTTTGATATCATGAACACCTGATGTCGGAGATACATCTCTACCATCTAATATTGCATGTACATAAACCTCTTTTAATTCATATTTTTTTGCAAGTTCAAGAAGTGCAAATAGATGAGTTAAATGTGAATGGACACCGCCATAAGAAGCAAGCCCCATTAAATGAAGTGCTTTTTTATTTTCTTTAGCTAATTTAACCGCTTTAACTAAATGTTCGTTTTCAAAGAAAATTTCATCTTCGATATCTTTAGTAATTTGTGTTAAATCCTGATAAATAATTCTACCAGCACCAATATTCATATGACCAACTTCTGAGTTACCCATTTGCCCATCAGGTAGACCTACATCCAAACCACTAGCTTTAATTGATGTATTTGGATATTTTTTAATGTTTTCATCAAAAACAGGAGTATTTGCAAGCATTACAGCATTACCTGGATAATCTTTACCATAACCCCAACCATCCATGATGACTAGCATTACTTTCTTTTCCATATTAACTTCCTTATACATTTTTAATAATTAACTAATTGTGAAAAACTTTCGGCTTCTAAGCTTGCTCCACCAACTAATGCCCCATCAATATTTTCTTTTAACATAATTTCTGTTACATTATTTGGTTTAACAGATCCACCATATTGTATACGAACTTTGTCAGCTGCTTCATTACCAAAGTTTTCTCTAATTAATTCCCTAATATATCCACACATTTCTTCTGCATCTTCTGCTGAAGCTGTTTTTCCAGTACCAATTGCCCAAATTGGTTCATAGGCAATTACCACTTTTTCAAAATCTTTTGCTTCTAAACCTTCAAAATCTGCATCGATTTGTGTTTTAACTTTTTCCTTTTCTTTGCCTGCTTCTCTTTCGTCAAGAGTTTCACCACAACAAAGTATTGGAGACAATTCATGTGATAATACTGATTTAACTTTTCTATTGATATCTTCATCTGTTTCGTGGAAATATTCTCTTCTTTCAGAATGACCTAAAATTACATAATCAACTCCTAAGTCTTTGAGAAAAGCTACAGATACTTCACCTGTATATGCACCTGAATCTTTTTCATATGCATTTTGTGCTCCAATTTTAACATTTGTACCTTCTAAAACTTCTTTAGCTAACGCTAAATTTGTAAAAGGAGGGCAAACTACTGCTTCAACATTTTCAGAAAGTTCAAGATTTTTGATTTCATCTAAAAGAACTTTAGCTTCTGAATATGTTTTGTTCATTTTCCAATTTCCTGCAATGATTGGTTTTCTCATCTAGTCTCCTTATTTATCTTCAACAGCATCAATACCAGGTAATACTTTACCTTCTAATAATTCTAAGCTTGCACCACCACCTGTAGATACATGAGTGATTTTATCTTTTAATCCTGCTTTTTCAACAGCTAATGCTGAGTCGCCACCGCCTACTATAGTTACAGCGTCAGTATTTGTCATAGCTTCTGCAATTGAATTTGTCCCTTTTGCAAATTCTTCAAATTCAAATACACCCATTGGTCCATTCCATACAACGGTTTTAGCGTCTTTTAATTTGTCGGCAAATAATTTCATTGTCTTTGGTCCAATATCTAATGATTCTAAATCGGCTGGAATTTCGTCACGATATTCGGCTTTCGCTTCAGGACTGAATTCTTTAGTAACTGCAAAATCGATAGGTAATAATATCTCTACACCCTTTTCCTTTGCTTTATCTAATAATTCATTAGCCAAATTAATCTTATCTTCTTCTAATAATGAATTCCCAATTTCTTTGCCTTGAGCTTTTAAGAATGTGTATGCCATACCACCACCGATTAGGATTGTATCTACTTTATTTAATAAGTTTTCGATTACACCAATCTTATCAGAAACTTTTGCACCACCAAGAATAGCAACAAATGGTCTTTCTGGATCTTGAATTGCTTTACCCATAATTTCAACTTCTTTTTGAACTAAGAAACCTAAAGCTGATGGCAATAATGATGAAACCCCAACATTTGAAGCATGTGCTCTATGTGATGTACCAAAAGCATCATTTACATAAAGTTCAGCTAAAGAAGCTAATTCTTTAGAAAATTCTGGATCATTCTTTGTTTCTTCTTTTCTATATCTAGTATTTTGTAATAAAGCAACTTCGCCTTCTCTTAATTCGCTAACAGCTTCTTTAACTTTATCATCAACTACTACATCAGAATCTAAGAATTTAACTGGTTTTTCAAGTAATTCTTCTAATCTTTTAGCTACTGGTGCTAATGAGAATTCTGGTTTTGGTTCTCCTTTAGGTCTTCCTAAATGGCTCATCAAAATAACTTTAGCATTGTTGTCCAATAGATATTTAATTGTTGGTAATGCTGCAACAATTCTTGAATCATCTGTAATTACTGATGAATCCTCTTTAGAAAATGGTACATTGAAGTCCACTCTTACCAATACTTTTTTGCCTTGAACATTAAGGTCTTTAAGTGTTTTTTTCATATATCCTCCATGTAAATTAGCCCAGTCCTTAAACTGAGCTATAAAAAAATTATTTAGATGCTACTATTTGAGCTAAATCAACAACTCTTGTTGAATAACCCCATTCATTATCATACCATGATACAACTTTTACTAAGTCTCCCATTGTGTAAGTTAAGTAAGGGTCGAAAATAGATGATCTTGTATCGCCTTGGAAGTCAATAGATACTAATTCATCTTCTGCATAGCCTAAGATACCCTTCATATCACTTTCAGCTCTCTTCTTGAAAGCTTCGTTGATTTCATCTTTGGATGCTTCTTTAGATAGTTGTACAGTTAAGTCAACTAAAGATACAGTAGGGGTTGGTACACGAACAGCAAATCCTGTTAATTTTCCTTCAACTGCTGGTAAAACTAAAGAAACTGCTTTAGCTGCACCTGTTGTTGTAGGTACCATATTTAATGCTGCTGCTCTAGCTCTTCTAGGATCTTTGTGTTTATTATCATGTATATTTTGATCAGAAGTATATGCGTGAATTGTAGTCATTAAACCTTTTTCAATACCAAATTCTTCAAGTAGTACTTTTACTACAGGAGCTAAACAGTTTGTAGTACATGATGCATTAGAAATAATATTATGATTTTCTGGATCATAGTCCTTATCATTTACACCAATTACAAATGTCTTGTCAACATCTTTAGCAGGAGCAGTGAATAATACTTTTTTAGCACCCGCTTTTAAGTGTTTTTCCCCACCTTCTTTACTATTGAATGCACCAGTTGAATCAATAACTAATTCAACACCTAATTCTCTCCATGGTAATTTTTCAGGGTCTCTTTCAGAAACAAATTTCACTTCCTTATCTCCGAATTTCACTCCTTCATCTGTCACTTCTATGTCTTTAGAGAATTTTCCGTATAAAGAATCATATTTGAATAATCTAGCAGAAGTTTCTTTAACACCTGTATCATTGATTGCTACAAGATCTAGTCCTTCTCTATCTTGTTCTAAAATAATTCTTGCAACATCTCTACCGATTCTACCAAATCCACTGATTGCAACTTTCATTAATTCCTCCTAAAATTTGAGACCAAGTCCCTATTGATATCATTATTATAACTTAATTTCAAAAATTACTCAATAATGACAAAAAGGATAATATCTATGCAAAATAACGCAAAATGACTATTTTACAATATATTATACATAAAAATTTATTGTGAAATTTTTATTACATATATATTTTATCATATATCATAGATTTTTAAAATATAAAAACAAGTTATATCCTACTGTAGTTAATACCCATATATAACTTGTCTATTCATACTATTTAGTTTATTTTATAAATTTTACAAATTACCAATATACTTTTCTGCAACTATTGCAGCAACTGCTCCGTCACTTGTTGCTGTAACTATTTGTCTTACAGATTTTGTTCTAACATCGCCTGCGACAAATATTCCTGGTACATTTGTCAATGTGTCTTCGCCAGCTTTTACATATCCTCTATCAAGTTCAAGTAAGCCTTCAACCATTTTTGTATTTGGTAAATATCCAACAAATATGAATAATCCAATTCCTGGATCGCCTGGTAAATTGGTTAATTCTTCAACTTCGCCAGTTTGATTATCCTTAACAACTATGCTTCCCATAAACATAGTTCCCTTAACTTCGATAACTTCCTTGTGATATCTGATTTCTATCTTTGGATTTTCCATAGCGTGTTTTTGGATAGATTTTGCAGCTTTAAGTTCAGAACCTCTATAAAGAATAATTACTCTTTTAGCAAATCTAGTTAAAAATATCGCTTCTTCAACTGCTGCATCGCCACCACCGACTTCATATACTTCACTTCCTATATAAAATGCACCATCACATGTTGCACAATATGCAACTCCACGACCTACAAATTCATCTTCACCCGGTATATTTAATCTTCTAGATTTTGCACCAGTAGCATAAATAATCGCCTTTGTTTCGTAAGTATTGTCTTTTGATTTTATTATCTTAACTTTACCCTCATCTTTTATCTCTAATATTTCATCAGAAATAATTACTGCACCAAATTTTTCAGCTTGATTAAGCATGTCAAAAGTCAAATTTGGACCTTGCGCATTAATAACACCAGGATAATTATCTACTTCAAGTGTTAAACTTATTTGACCGCCGATTTGACCTTTTTCAATTATTGCTGTATTAAGACCAGCTCTTGATGCATAAATCGCTGCTGTTAAACCTGCTGGACCTGCTCCTATAATTATTACATCATATTTTTTCATTCTTACCTCATATCTTTAAATTCTATTTGTCTTAAAGCCTCATATAATACTATATTTGCTGTATTAGCCAAATTCAATGATCTATCACTATCTTTTCTCATCGGAATTTTAATACAATTATTTTTTAAAGCATCATGAATATAATCATAAACGCCTTTTGATTCGCTTCCAAACATTATATAATCGCCGTCTTTATATTTAACACTTGTATAAAATTTATCTGCATGTGTAGTCGCTAAATATACATTTGCATCATCTACATATTCCATAAAATCTTCAAAACTATTATGAATAACTAAATCCACATTTTCCCAATAATCTAAACCGACTCTTCTCATTTTTTTATTATCTAATACAAATCCAAATGGTCTAATTAAATGTAATCTAGTATTGGTCAAATAACATGTACGACCAATATTTGCTGTGTTTTCAGCAATTTCCGGTTCAAATAAAACTATATTAAGCATTTAAATCTCCTTTAATTTGATTGTTATAAATACTTTAATATTATAAGAAGTATAAATGGATAATTCAATTATTTAGATTATTATTTTCC
>JAEZZB010000094.1 GCA_023442495.1 Bacillota bacterium | reverse complement strand
TCTAATAATTTAAGGGAGTGTAGATTATCCCCCTCTAAAAGAAAATTAAAATCCGCATTTTCATCTGCTACTATTTTTTTATCTTCTATTTCTCTAAAAACAGGTATATTATGAACAAGTTGTTTGTCTACTTCTTCTTCGTGTTCTTCCCAAACTAATCCATATTTTTTCTCAGTTAAGGCAGTTTCAATCTTGCCAAGTGCTATCCTACTTTCATCATCTGTGTGAATTTCTTTTAGATGATTTAGGTATTCAAGCATTTCAGCTCTTCTGGTCTGTGATAGATTGCTCAATTTTATTCCACCTCATTTCTATGAATCTCTATAATATCTTCAATTCTGCAATCCAATGCCAAGCAAATCTTTTCTAGTGACTCTAAGTTCACATAAGAGTTCTTGCTCATTCTTGAAACTCTGTTGCTTGTTATGTTTGCAGCTCTTTTTAAGTCTTCTTTGTTCATTTCTCTTTCTACCAATAAGTGCCATAATGGTTTATAAGATATTGCCATATTATTACCCCTTATCCGTTTTATTGTTAAGATATATTATATCATAAATAGGCTTATAAGTTACTTTAGCCTATTTTATACTTGTGCTTGCGTTAGTATTTATTGAGATAGTCCTTGTTTTTTTACTTGTCCCACTTGGAACTGCTCTAAATCAGACGGTCTCCATGGCACGTCTAAATCGTGTAAGGCTATTAATTTATCTTGTATATTTGTACCGGTACCACATTTTGGAGTAGATCCCAATAAAATTCTAACTTCTCCTTTTTTAACTTTAGCAAATAATTCATCTTTTTGCTTATCACTATTTTCCTCGTAAATAAAAGCTATTTCATTAATAGTATAATACTCATTGACTATTTTCCCTATTATTATCTGTGATAGATGCTCTTAGTATAAACTTCAGCCTGATAGCATTTGAATTATATCGCAAATGTGTCTTTAAAAATAAAAAAACCGACATTTTCACGTCGGTCTAATATTTTATAAATTTAATAGGCTTGATAATCTATTTTTATCAAATCCTACAACTTCTTCATCTCCTACAACTATAACAGGAACTCCTCTATAGCCTTTTGAGATTAATTCATTTCTTGCTTCTTCACTTGTTGTAACATTTTTTTCTTCGAATTCTACATTGTTTTCATTTAAGAAATTCTTTGCTGCAACACAGTAAGGGCATGTTTCTGAAGAGTATAATACTACTTTTTCCATATCTTTGTCTCCTTTATATTTTTTTTGGTTATTACATTGCACGTAAAAATTATTACGCATCTACGTCGTAAAGTAATATTACCCAAGATCTATCTTTCTAAACACTTAGTTATATTTAAATAATCATTAAGCGAAAGATCTTCAGGTCTTAAATTTGTTGATATATTTAATTTATTTAAAATCTCTTTTAATTTATCCTTTGATAAATTAAGTGATACATCTGTTGTTAGTGCATTTAAGAGATTTTTTCTACGTTTTGTGAATCCTCCTCGCACTAATTTAAAAAATATCGACTTATCGACATCTGGAAGTTTTTCTTTAAGTTTCAAATTAATTACAATGCTATCAACTTTTGGTTGAGGCATAAACACTGATTTTGGAGCTTCTACAATTTTTGTTGGGGTTGAGTAGAAGTTTGTAAATACAGTAATAGAGCCATAAGTCTTATTTCCTGGACTTGCCAACAATCTTTCTCCTACTTCCTTTTGCACCATAAATGTAAGTGATTGAATATTTAATCCCGTTTCTAAAAATAATTCTATAATCGGGGTTGTAATATAGTATGGTAAATTCGCTACAACCTTAAATGGTTCTTTACCAAATTGATTGCTTACTAATTTGTTTAGGTCCATTTTCAATATATCGCCATTAACCAATACAAAATTATCAAAATCACTTAAAGTTTGAAACAAAACAGAATTTAATCTTTCGTCTATTTCAACTGAAACCACTTTTTTAGCATTTAGAAGCAATTCTTCTGTTAAAGTTCCAAACCCTGGCCCTATTTCTAATATATTATCTCCTTTTGTGATATTTGCACCTTTTGAAATCGCACGAACTACATTTCCGTCAATAAGGAAATTTTGTCCAAGACCTTTAGAAAAATTAAATCCGAAAAATTTAACTAGTTCTTTAATTACTTTTGGTGAATATAGTCTTTCTCTATTCATCTATACCTCAATATTTTTAAGAGCTTCATTAAACTCCTCTCTTGTAATTCCATACATATTAATTCTCATAAGTAATTGTTTCGAATTACAATATGTGATTTTAAGCTCATTACAAAATGCAATCCGTTTATCTTTTGAATTAGGAAGACCCATAAGACCATTATCTATTATATCATTTAAATTAAACTCATGGCTATTTTCTTCTAAACTTGGTCTGGCACGTTCAATCGCTTCAATGATAGCTTCATCTGAAGCATTTTCCACACCTATATTTAAATTTTTTGTAGCTTTTGATTTTGAAATACTCGCAAATTTTGCATTTGGAACATATTCACGAATAATATTTGAAATTCTCTTTCCTGCGTAATCTGGATCTGTGAGAACTATAATTCCTTTTCTATCATTTATCTCAACTAATTCTTCAAGTAATTCCGGTTTTAATCCAAGCCCATGCGTTGCTATAACATCGATATTTCCTTCAAAAGCACGCTTTACAGCAACTATATCACTTTTCCCTTCTACTACAATTACTTCCCTAATTTTTTTCATTCTTTGCGTCAATTCCTTCTATATTGAAAAATCTAAGTGTATTTTGATTTGTTACTTCCCTTATATAGTCTAAATCTTCAATTCTCATTTCTGCAAATCTCTTTGCTGTATCATGTGTATATTTCGGCTCATTTCTTTTACCTCTATTAGGTACTGGAGTTAAATATGGAGAATCAGTTTCAAGTAATACTCTATCCAAAGGTATATTTTCTACTACTTTTACAAGATTCTTTGCATTTTTAAATGTAATCATTCCTCCAAGGGAAATATCAAAACCAAGTTCTAAATATTTTTCACAATCTTCCCAAGTTTCATTAAATGAATGAAGTAATACTTTCATTCCATGAGCGTGTTCCTTAAGAATATTATAAGTATCTTCAAACGCTTCCCTAGAATGAATAACTATTGGAAGATTTAATTCTTTTGCAAGATAAATTTGATCTATAAAAACTTCTTTTTGGACATCAACAGGTGAAAAATCATAATGATAGTCAAGACCAATTTCTCCTACCGATACGACTTTACTATTTTCTAAAGCCAATTCTTTATATTTTTGTCTTAACTCCTGAGTATAATCCTTAGCATCGTGTGGATGAGTTCCGACCATTGCATACATTTTGTCATATTTATTTGCCATTTCGACCGATTTAAGGCTTGAATGTTCGTCTACAGCAGGATTTATTACTAGTAGGATTTTATCTTCTTCGAATCTATTTATTATGTCTTCTCTATCACCATCAAATCTTTCACTGTCCATATGGGCGTGAGAGTCTATTATATATTTTGACATTATGCTATATCCGCTCCATCTTTTATATCATTCATAACCGTAAGTACTGAAAGATCATCTCCATTTTCAGCTGAAAGTATCATACCCTTTGATTCAATTCCTCTAATTTTTCTTGGTTTTAAATTAGCAAGGACCACTACTTTCTTTCCTATCAAATCTTCAGCTTTATACCATTTTTTAATACCTGATACTATTGTTCTTCTATCACTTCCTATTTTAACTTTGAATACCAATAATTTATCCGCATTTGGATGATATGAACATTCTTCGATTAATCCAAGTCTTAAATCCATTTTTTCAAAATCTTCAAATTCAATATTTTCTTTAAATTCTATTTTTTCTTCTTTAAAACCAACTCTTTTTTGGAACAATTCGTCATTTGCTTTTTGAATAATTTCCATTTCTTTCTTGATATCAAGTCTTGGGAATAAATTTTCTCCCTTTTCAACCTTATGTCCTATTGGATATCTTCCAAATTCTTTTGCAGATTCCCAACCCATATTTTCAATATTTAATTGCTTAAATATTTCTTTTGAGGTATTTGGTAAAAATGGTTCTATTAATTGTCCAATAATTCTAATAGATTCAACTAAATTGTATAAAACTGTATCTAGTCTTTCCTTATCTTCTTTAATTAAAATCCATGGTTGAGTTTCATCAATATATTTATTTGTACGTCTTACTAAAGTCCAGATATCCTCAAGTGCATATGAAAATGCAAATTCGTCCATATGAGATTCAACCTTAGAGATTATAGATGTTGCGAAACCTGCTAATTCATCATCTATCTCTTCTATTTTACTAGGGTTTACTACAATACCAAGATTATATTTTTCAACCATTGCTATAGTTCTTGAAACGAGATTCCCTAAATCATTTGCAAGATCTGAATTTACTCTAGTTAAGAATTTTTCATTATTAAATGACCCATCTTGACCAAATGTAAATTCACGTAGAACAAAATATTTTAGTGCATCTATTCCGTAACGTTCAATATATGGTTCAGCATATACGACATTTCCTATTGATTTTGACATTTTGATATCGTCAAATAATATCCAACCATGTGAGAATACCCTTTGAGGAACTGGCATATCTAAAGCCATTAAAATTGCTGGCCATATAATAGTATGGAAACGAACTATTTCCTTACTCATCAAATGAACTCCTGCAGGCCAGTAGTGATTCAATTTAACTTCATCTTCGCCATAACCAATGCCTGTTAAATAGCCAGAAAGTGCGTCAATCCATACATATATTACATGATCTGTATCAAATGGAACTTCAACACCCCAGCTTAATGATTCTTTCTTTCTAGAAACTGAAAGATCATCTAATCCCTTATTTAAGAAATTGTTTATCATTTCTTTTTTGCTTCTTTCAGGTAATATAAAATTAGGATTTTTTTCGTAAAGTTCTTTAATTTTGTCCGTATATTTTGAAAGTCTAAAGAAATATGATTCTTCGCTTTGTTTTGAAACTGGTCTATGACATTCTGGGCAATTTCCATTATCATCTAATTGAGTTTCTGTCCAAAAAGCTTCGTCATGTTTACAATAAAAGCCTTCATATACGCCTTTGTATATTTCTCCCTTATCGTATAGTTTTTGGAAAATATCTTGTATATTTTTTTCATGATTTTTATCAGTTGATCTTACAAATGCATCATAATCTATTTCTAATGTATTCCATAATTTTTTTACTGATTTCACGATCTCTGTTGTAAATTCTAAAGGTGTAACTCCCTTTTTATCAGCTTCATCTTGAATTTTTTGACCATGTTCATCTGTTCCAGTTACTAAATATGCATCATAACCTTGAATATTTTTATATCTTTTTAGTGCATCCGCAGCAATTGTTGTATATGTATGCCCCAAATGTAAGTTACCACTTGGATAATAAAGTGGAGTGGTAATATAATATGGTTTTTTATTTATATTCATAATTCCTCCGTTTGTATTTTGCTATTTTTCAATCATTCTAATTATATCAAAATTTCGATATTTTGCATAAATAGAGATTATCTGAAAGTAAGTCTTCCTATAGTAGCAATCACGTCGCCTTTTTTCAATATAAATTGATATTCATTTGTATCATCTGTATATTCTAATTCAACATCATCACCATATTTAAGCTCTTTTTTATAAATGATTTCTATAGTCTTTACTTTCTTATTTTCTAAATCTACTCCTTCATATAAATATTGAAGATATGCAGCATTGTTGACATGAATATTCATATCTATATCAGATTTTCTTACCATTATTTTCTTTATATCTCTATAATTATCTAATGCCTTTATTTCTTTTTTAGGTGCGTCAAATCCGCCATGTTCACCATACATTTTAATAAAATGGGCAGGAACTTTAATAACTCTCTCATGATTTTTATCAAGTAGCAACCATTTAGTTTGAGCTCTGGCAATTAATTTATCTTCCTTATATATATCAAAATTTCTATACGCAAGATATCCTTCAATTCTATTTGAATATGTATGTATTTCTATTTCATCTCTCCAATTAATATCATCAAACATTTCTATATACCATCTATATAGTATCCAAGGACTTTCAAAATGCCCTTCAACATCGAAAGAGTTTTGAATTGATGTTTCTACAAATAATTTAACTAAACCATCTAGTCGTAAAATTCTATTAAAATCACATAAATAAAATGGTATTTTATATTTAACAACAGTTTTCACAATACCCTCCATTTTAAACTTTTATATACTTAACAATTATACCATTATTATCTTCTTTTATTCATGGTAAATCTTATTACATCATTATAATTATGTTGTTTTCTACAATTGACACTATCACCACCTTGCTCTATAATTATCATATATGATGTTTGGAGGAATTATGAAATACGAAATTAAACACGATAATGTATTTGATGAGTTAATCGAAAGAGGTTATTTAGATCAAATTACCCATGAAGAAGAATTAAAAAATTTATTAAAAAATGAAAAAGTTAAATTTTATATAGGATTTGATGCAACAGCTGATTCATTAACTATTGGACATTTTATACAAATCATGGTTATGATGCGTATGCAAGCTCACGGTCATATCCCTATAGCTCTACTTGGTGGTGGTACAACTATGATTGGCGATCCATCAGGAAGAACAGATATGAGAATGATAATGACAAAGGAAAAAATAGATTACAATGCTAATAGATTTTTTGAACAATTTCAAAGATTTTTAGACTTCTCAGATGGTAAAGCGATTATTGAAAACAATGCAAATTGGTTGTTAAATCTTAATTTCTTAAATTTTATGAGAGAAGTCGGCGTATATTTTAACGTTGGAGAAATGCTCAAAAAAGATGCTTATAAAAATAGATTAGAAAGAGGGCTTTCATTCTTAGAATTTTCATATATGCTTCTACAGTCATATGACTTTCTTGCTCTGTACGAAAAATACGGCTGTAAATTGCAATTGGGCGGATCCGACCAATGGTCAAATATCTTAGGCGGAGCTGAATTAATAAAAAAACATGCTAACGAACAAGCTTATGCCATGACTTTTCAACTTTTGACTAAAGCTGACGGTGAAAAAATGGGAAAATCCATGAATGGTGCAATTTGGCTTGATGAAAACAAAACTTCTCCATATGAGCTTTTCCAATATATGAGAAACTGTGACGATAGAGATGTTGAAAAATTCTTGAAACTATTAACATTTGTTCCAACAGATGAAATTATGGAACTTACAAAATACAATGATGAAAGAATGAATAAAGCTAAAGAAATTTTAGCTTATGAAATTGTAAAATTAGTTCATGGTGAAAAAAAAGCTGAAGAAGCGCTTGAAACTTCTAAGGCACTATTTGGAAAAGGCGTAATTGACGAAAATATGCCTACTACAGAAATTGATTCAAATACTTTGAATGAATACAGAGGTTTATTGAGTATGCTTACTCATTTAGGACTTACAAAATCTAATGGCGAAGCAAGAAGATTGGTTCAACAAGGTGGAATAAGTGTAAATGAGGTTAAAGTTACAGACCCATCTTTACAACTTGAAAATTCAGACTTTGAAAATGGTTTAATTATACAAAAAGGAAAGAAGATTTTTCATAGAGTTGTTTTAAAATAAAATAAGGAGGAGATATGTTCTCACAAAATAGTGTAATTGCTCCATTTTTTCAATATATCCTATTTTTCTTAATATTATTAATTGCAGGTCTTATTTCCTATTATCTAATTCATATAGGTAATAGGGGCGTAAAGAAAGAACAACAAATAGAGATTAATTGGAATACATTTATTAAAGCCTTAATATTTGTACTCGCTTTAGTTGGAATTATAGCATTATATAGAAAATTTGAAATCTTACAAACTACAACATTCGCCTTGTTTATTTCTACATTATTAGCATTTTTACTTAATCCACTTGTTAATTTTATGGAAAAAAAAGGTATTAAAAGAGGGCTTGGAACCATTATTACATATATATCAATTCTATTGATTATAATATTCCTATTTGTGTCAATAGTTCCAGACCTTATATCACAGATTTCATCACTTGTTACAAACTTACCATCATCAATTAACTATACTTACAGACAAATTGAAAAACTTTTAATTAATTATAATATCGACTTAAAAATATTGAGTAATGCAAGAACTGAAGTAAATAAATACTTAATGCAACTTGCAAATAATATTCCAGAATGGACAGGCGCATTTATCACCGCCATACAAGGAAGTATATCTTCCTTTATCTCTATTGTACTGGTTCCAATATTAACATATTTCTTAATAGTAGATAAAGATAAGATAATTGGGGGATTGTACAATATAATTCCTAAAAATATAAAACACGATGCATCTTATCTATATAGAGAAATCAATTATGCAATGAATGATTTCGTTAGAAATAGAGCTATCATGTCTCTATTTGTAGGTGTTGCTTATGGTTTAATGCTAACTATATTTAGACTTCCATTTGCATGGGCTATCGGTTTCCTTGCAATGATATTTGATATAGTTCCATACATCGGACCGGTAGTTGCAACTGTTCCTGCTCTAATATTCGCATTCATCCAATCTCCTATACTATTTGTATGGGTAACAATTTTATCTTGGTTAATTCAAATGGTTGAGCAAAATATTATCGGAACAAAATTATTCAGTGGTGCAAGTGGTCTCCACGAAATAGTTGTACTTCTGTCAATCATAATTGGTGGTGGAATGCTAGGCGTTTGGGGAATGATACTCTCCGTTCCAATAGTACTAGTGTTCAAGATACTCTTCGAATTTGTTTCTCTTAAAGTTCGTGGTATTACTCCAGAATTTACAAAAGATAAAGAAAGACAAATTTTGCTACAATTAAAGAAAGAAGAAAAAGAAAGAAAAAAAAGAGCAAGAGAAAAAAGAAAACAAAGAATGAATAAAGAATAAATGATTTATGGTTCTGCATATATACTAAATTTGCTTGTAGATATTGCAGAACCATTTTTGTATATCGAAAATAATTAAATATTTTATAATTTATTTGTATGATGAAATTACTTTTCCAAATAATAGCATAAAATAAAAATATAATTTACAAATCTATTTCTACTTTTAGAAATTCCAACAACGACAGTCACCATTTAAAATGCAAAAGGACAGAAATCATTGTTCCGCCCTTTTATATTTCTAATTATTTATAATATTCATCTGTGTTTCTTTATCAAAGAAATGTAATTTTGATTGGTCTATAAATAATTCAATCACTTCATTTCTTTTAATAACTTGATCCGTATTTATTTTAGCTAATACTTCACTTCCCAGTACATCTAAATAAACAAATTTTTCTGATCCTAAAGCTTCTAAGAAATTAACTTTACCCTTAAATGGAATTTTTGTTGGTCTAATAGCATCATAAATGTGTTCTGGTCTAATTCCCATAACAACCATTTTATCAAGATAGCCTTTTTCTTCCATTATTTCTCCATCTACAGAATTGATTGGCATATCTTGTCCCAAAGCTTCTGCAAAATAGTGATTATCTTTCTTAACAATTTTTGCATCTATGAAATTCATCTGTGGTGAACCTATGAACCCTGCAACAAAAATATTTGCTGGATTAAAATAAACATTCGCTGGTGTGTCAGCTTGTTGAATTTCACCTTTATTCATAATTACAATTTTATTGCCCATTGTCATAGCTTCAGTTTGGTCGTGTGTTACATAAATAAATGTAGTTCCAAGTCTCTCATGAAGCTTTGTGATTTCTGCTCTAGTTTGAACTCTAAGTTTTGCATCCAGATTTGATAATGGTTCGTCCATTAAAAATACTTTTGGATTTCTAACTATTGCACGTCCTAACGCAACCCTTTGTCTTTGTCCACCTGAAAGAGCCTTTGGTTTTCTATCGAGATATTCTTCAATACCCAAAATTTTTGCAGCTTCTGCTACTTTCTTATTAATTTCTTCAATCGGTTCTTTTGCAAGTCTTAACGCATAACTCATATTATCACGAACCGTCATTTGAGGATATAAAGCATAGTTTTGGAATACCATAGCAATATCTCTATCTTTTGGTTCAGCATTATTCATTAAAGTTCCATCAATATAGAGTTCACCTTTTGTAATATCTTCAAGTCCTGCAATCATTCGTAAAGTAGTTGATTTCCCACAACCTGACGGACCTACAAATACAACGAAATCTTTATCCTCTATATGTAGATTAAAATCTTTAACGGCAGTTACATTACCATCATAAATTTTATAGATATTTTTTAATTCTAATCCTGCCATATTCTATCCTTTCAAATTCTCAACTATTTTATCAGTTATTTCAACTCCTGCATATTTAAGAGCCATAAGAGCTGCTCCAGATGTAGGATTTAAAATAGAATCTATTTTTTCAATTCTTGAATCTTTCAGCAATTCATCTTCTATCGGTTTTGTAATTAATTCGCCTACATTAAATACTCCACCCGAATATGAAATATATATTTTTTCTTCATCTTCAAAATCAAGTTGCTTTATAACTGCCCTAATTGATTCAACAACTTCTATTGCTGCTCTATTAAAGATTTTGACAGCTTCATCATCTCCCATTTTTGCAGCTTCCGTTAGCAATACTGATAATTTTGCTATCTCTGTTCTATCATCATTTAAATCATGTATTATAGTTATAAAATCTATATCATCATTTAATTTGTATTTTTGTCTAATTAAGTCATAAAGATAGGACCTTTTAGCTCTATAATCAGCTTCTCTACCAAATAGCATTATAGCTTCTCTACCTAACCAATATCCGGAACCTTGGTCTCCACAATATGAGCCCCAACCTGATGATCTTGCTTCATTTCCTTTATAATCCATTCCAAAAGCTATAGCACCAGTTCCTAAAACCATGTTTACACCAGGTTTTGCAGCTTGTGATCCTGCCCACCCGGCAACTGCATCATTTTTGTAAGTATATTTATCTTTTCCTACCAATTCATCAAAAATTGGATCAAATACACTTGGAACTTCTGGAAGATCTCCACTACCAGGAACGCCGGCAAATAGATAATTTATATCCGATCTTTTTTTTCCTATGCTTTCTAACATATTATCTATAGTTTCAAAAATAATTTTTTTTATATTTTCTTTAGACTGTTGGCGAATATGAATTGTTGAGCTATTTTCTTTTGCCAAAATTTTTCCATTTTCATCTATAACAACAAATGCTGTTTTTGTTCCGCCACCATCTATTCCTATATATAAATCACTCATATTGTCTCCTATTTATATCTTCTGTTATATATAAATAAAACAGTTAATATAATTGCTAAAGAAGTTATTTGAATTACAAGACCGGTAATGGATTCTATTGAATGTCCAACAAATTGCAATCCTACTCCGATTATAAATAATAGCGCTAAAATTAAATTTCGTACTATTTTTTTCTTATAATAATCCATATATTACTCCTTAATCCAAATTAAATCTGCACCATTTATGCTAATTTCCTTTTTATTACCGTCTTTATCATAAATATTTGTAGTTAGATCATCTAGCGAGTTGTTAATAATTGCGTATTTCTTGAGTTTTGGAAATGCACAAACCTCAATTCTCAAATCGTCTGCATAATATTTTTTAAGCTCATCTTCTTTATGAGATACATAGTGGATAGCTCTTTTTAGAAGTCTTGTGTTTTCTAATGAATATGGTAAACCTGAAATATAGAAAGACCTTCCCTTTCCGTATTCATTTGCTGCCATGTGAATTTCATTATTTGAATATTCAAGTATTTGAGTATCTTCTTTGATTGAGTAAACATTAGGCTTAATTTCTCCAAATTCTATTTCATCTTTAATATCTTCAGTGATAAAATGTCCTTTCGTAACATGTGTGAAATATTTATTGTTTGATTGTGAATATCCCTTTTCAACATCCACTCCTAATACATCTGCCAATTGGAAAAATCTTCCATTTGCTTGATAAGCACTTGGTTCCCCAACACCAATAAATCCGCCACCTTCATAAACGAATTTTCTTAAATTTTCTACAAGTTTTGGATTAGCAAATTCTTCACCGCCTGAAAATGCTGTATATGCATCCCCTGCATTTATAATTACATCAATTGATGGATCAATTCCATTTTTAACATCTTCGAAATCAATGAATTTTACATCCATATCCATTCCTGCTAAAGCTTCTGTAATACCCATATAAGAATATGATAATTTGTACCATTTACCATGAGCAACTATCCACGGAGCCCATTTTCTTTGTGAACCCCAACTATTTAATATCGCTACTGTGGCAACTGTTTTAGGTTGGCTTTGACTAACTATTGAATGAATATCTCTAAATTCGTCTGCCACTTTAGAAATGTAATCTATGAAATTCGGGAATTTATATGCAAGTGACATATATCCGCCATAACCTATTCTATCAAGTGGTTGTCTTACCAACGCTCTTCTTGCCTTTATCCAATTGTCTTTTCTCTCAATTACCGGATTATTACCTTCATAGAATGTATCTGGGAAGAAATATGGTAAGAATCTTCCCTCTTTCATCGGTGTATCTATTGATGAAATTAATCTTAATGTTACACCATCTCCTACTGAGCCAACTACTCCATCAAGCCCAATATCCTTGAAATATTTGCCCCAAGGTTCAACGCCAATCCAATGGTCACCTAAGAACATGATTGCTTTTTTACCATGCTTGTGAACTATATCAACAAGTCTTTTCGCTTTTTGCGAAACAAATCTTGCTTGAAAATCTATATAGTCTCTGAATTGTTTACTTGGTATTCTAAATGTCGAATTATAATATCCTTGATCTACAATGTCTTCGGGTCTTAATTTGTATCCATACTCTTTTTCAAAAGCAATCATGGCTTCAGGAGAAATGGAATTTGTATATCCAAACCAGTCCACATGTTTTTCCAAACCATGCTTATTAAATACTAATGAGAATTGATAGAAAAACGTTGTAAATCTAATTACATCTGTCTTTGGATTGTTGTTTAGAAATTCATCTAAAAAGTCTTCCAAAAATTGTGAAGTATTAGGATATCTAACATCTAGCGGAATATCATGAGGAATCTCTGGTCCCCAGTCATTTGTAATGTAATTGTACATATGGACAGGATCCCAAATACCATAGGCTAAAAATGTTACTGTGTATTCATGAAATGGTATAGAATCTACCATAACAATATGATTTTCTTTATCAAGTTCCCATTTACTAGTATCTACAACTTCACCAGTTGTTCTGTCTATAACTTCCCACCATTCTTTTGGATTATAGTCATAGTCTGGTTTTATTTGTTCTTTATAATATTCTTCATAAAAATAAATTTCAGTTTTATTACTTGTTGCCGTTGTAAATTCACTCATCAAATAAAATCTAGACATTTCTGTTAAATGCATCGAAGCAAAACTATTTTTATCTCTGCCTCTAGCAGTTAGATATTTTGTATAAACTTGCATCCCCTCAATATCTTTAATTTCATCTGGTAATTTTGTACCATCTGAGTCTCTAATCGCATCAACTCCAAGTCTTTCAATCAGCTCCAAAGTCTCATCGTAGAAGTTTTCTTCGCTCGGTAAGGTAAGTCTTCCGTGAGTTTTAGCTTTTCTGTATTCTTTTGTCATCCCTTATCTCCTCCAACCATCATTCCTTCAGTCAGTTGTTTTTGAACCATAATATATAATATCAATGTTGGTAACATTACAAGTACTAGACCTGCATACAATCTACCATATTGAGCAGCACCTCTTGAAGCTTGTTGTAAACTAATTAAACCTACCGGCAAAGTTCTCATTTCCGGTTTAACCATTATAGTTTGAGCTAAAATATACTCATTCCAAAATAGTAAAAAGTTAAATAGTATTACTGTAATTACAGCTGGTTTAGCCATTGGTAGGATAATATCTATCATTGTTCTAAAATATCCTGCTCCATCTATTCTCGCAGCTTCTTCATACGTCTTAGATATTGAGCTAAAAAAATTCGAAAGTAGATAAACTGTAAATGGGATAGCTGTAGCAGAATATATTATTGCTAAAACTAATTTATTATTTAAGAACCATTGAGTCTTAAATGTCAAATTTAAATCTAAAAGTATTAAAAATATAGGAATTACTATATATGAGAGATTTATAAATAGACCCGCTTTCATTAAAGTTCTTAAAAATTTTCTTCCCTTAAAATCCATTCTTGATAATACATATGCGCAAGGTACTGCTACTGCCAGCAATATCCCTAATGCCATTGCTGTAACTACTACTGAATTAAATAGATAAGAACCCATATTCGCTTTTTCCCACGCGTCTATAAAGTTTTGGAAATAAAATCCTTTAGGTAAATTCCATGGATTTCCATAAAATTCTGCGTTTTCTTTTATGGATGACATAAATACCCATGCTACCGGAACAATTATAGAAAGAGCTACTAATATTAAAACTATATAGACAAATACTCTAAATATTTTTGTTTGTTTTTTCATATCTCCTCCTAGAATTGAATAATGTCTCTTTCAGTTATCTTGTTAACTATTGCTGAAAGTGCAAATGAGAATATAAATACTACTACACCAATTGCAAGTCCATATCCAAATACTGAATTTGAATATGCTTGTTCGTATTGGTAATTAAGTAGTGTTTCAGATGAATTTGATGGTCCACCACTCGTAAGCACTTTAACTATTTGGAACGCTATATTAATATTTGAAATTACATAAAATGTAAGTGTAGTACGTACAGTTTCCCAAGATAACGGAAGCGTAATATCAAAGAATTGTCTTATCTTTGATGCTCCATCTATATTTGCCGCTTCATATAAATGATTTGGAATTTGGGCCATGGTTGACATATACATTACCATGTAATAACCAACCGCTTGCCATATCATGGCAATTGCAATTGAGTAATTAACTAATACTCTATCTCCTAAAAAAGAAATGTTTTTCCAAGTTTCAGCTGAGAATAATTTCCCAAGACCATTAATCATACCATTATCCATACCATATATTGCTGAAAATATAGAAGAAATTACAGCTATTGATAAAATATTTGGTATATATAAAATGATTCTAAAAAAGCTTTGACCTTTTACTTTTTCTTTAGATAGTACCGCTGCTAAAAATATAGCCATTACCATAGTTACTATTGTTACAATTACCATTAAAAATATAGTATTTTGGAAAGATTTCAAAAATCTAGCATCAGATATTAATGTCTTAAAATTATTGAGACCTACAAACTGACGATTTTGTGATAATCCTGAAGTTTTAAATAGCGACTCATAAAATATAGTTAATGTTGGATAAACCATTAATCCCAAATAAAGCAAGAAGGCAGGTATTAAACTTATTAATATGAATCTTGTTTTACCTCTTTTTTTCATTTTTCCTCCTGATAAAAAAGAGCGACAATAATGTCGCTCTATAAGTTAATTCAATTATTGAGCATTTATTGCTTCAGATATTTTTGTAATAGCGTCAACTACTGCTTTATGCCATTGATCAACAGTCATATCGCCTGTAGCTACTGCATTGATATTATCGAATAATACTGATGATAATGTAACTCCTTCAACTGCTGGAGCTGATTGGAAATTACCTAAAGCTGCCTTAACTCCGTCTTCATAAATTGAGTAGAAGCTCTTTAATTGAGGATCTGATATCATATCAACAGCGTTAACTGTAGGCATTACAGCACTACCATTTTCAATAAATGTTTTAACTGCTTCATCTGAATATAGATAAGCTATAAATGTTTTTACTAATTCAGGTTCAGCTGTATTTGCTGATCCATATACTTGTTCTGTAAATGAATAAGCATATCTATCTCCACCTTTATTTACTGCTGGAATAGGAGCAAGTGCCCATTCAAAACCATCTACAGCTTGAGAGTTAGCATCTGCCATTTCACCAACGATCCATGTGCCATTTGGCATCATTAATGATTCATTTTTCATTACTTGTAATTGATTTTGTGTAAATTGTTCACTATTTGCTTGAGCAACAGTATTAGGATTTAATACTGAAACCATTTTACCAACTGCTTCAAATACTGGTTTCGCATCATTTGTCCATGCATCAACATCATAAGTCATTAATTTATTAAATAATTCTAATCCACCAACTGAATTTACTAATGAATAGAACACTTGGTCAAAATATCCAGCCGTTGGATATGTTAATACTGATGCACCATCTACTTTACCTTTTAATGCAACTAATTCATCAACATCTGTTGGAACTGTTAATTCTCCACCACCTGTTGTGAATAATGAATTATTATAGAATAATCCATTTGGTGAATAGAAAATTGGTGCCAGATAAGTTTTACCATCGCCATATGGGTTTGTTGTAAATGTTTCTAAAAACCCAGGTATGATTTTATCTTTAACTGTTACATCTTCACCAGGAACTTTCATTGATAACATATCTGTGATGTCTAAAACTGCTTTTTCTCTTATAAGTGTTTCTGCTAGGCCTTGTTCTCTGCCTAATGAAACATATAATACATCAGGAGCTGCACCAGCTGTGATTTGTGGTCTTACAACTTCTTCAATATTTTGTGCAAATGTTGCTTCAACTTTTGCACCTGTTAATTGTTCAAATTGTGAAATAACTTTTTTCCAACCTTCAAGTCTATAACCACCTTCTAGTCCTGCTAAAGTGATTGTTTTGCCTGAAAAATCTAAATCTGAACTAACTTTATTATTGTCACCTTCGACTTTAGTTTCACCATTTGTTTCAACTTTCGTTTCAGTATTAGTTTTGTCCTTGTCTGTTCCGCCATTACATGCTACCAGTGAGAATACTAGCGCTAATGCTAATAGCAATGATAAAGTTTTCTTTAACATGTTTCCTCCTATTAAATATTTCCTATTTATTTATTGTTGTCAAATACATTATAACATAATGACTTCGTTTTCACTTAAATAAACCCGCTTAAATTTTATACATTTTGGTAATTACCCATTTAATGTGGTAATTACCTTATTTGTTTTATTACGTTTTTTTAATATTCTTTATTTATTTAAAAATTCATTTTGCAAAAATAAATATATATTTTTCTCGCTATCATTCATATAAAAGGCATATTTGACTTATTCCTCTCATTTTTATATAATTATTTGGTAACACATGGAGAGTTGTCCGAGTGGCTTAAGGTACATGATTGGAAATCATGTGTACGATATATATCGTACCGAGGGTTCAAATCCCTCATTCTCCGCCAGCGCTAGATGGGGAGGTAGCGGTTCCTTGTAACCATCAATCCGCTATAGTTGGATTTAATTCCCAGTTTGAGGCTAATTTTACTTACCAAGC
>JAEZZB010000080.1 GCA_023442495.1 Bacillota bacterium | reverse complement strand
GACAGTTTTTATGACGGATATTTTAACCCTAAAACTGACTCGTCATACTACTTCTTCATTATACAAAAATAGTGCAAGATAGAAATAATTTTCTTTCTTACACTATTTATGGTACTAAAAACTGACCCTAAAAAGTTGTTTTACCAACTTTCAGGATCAGTTTTTTCTCTAGTTATTAAATACCACTTTTGTAAAATAGATTTTAATTGAATTCTATTCCATCGCTTTTACTTTTTCTTCTATAAAATTGATTTCTTCATCAGATAAATTATATTTCTTGTATAATTGTTGGTCAATTTCTGGTATTGATTTAGACCAGTCGATGTCTGAATTATTAGTAAAGTCTTGTAATGGGACACAAGCCCAAGTACTTTTATTATTTCCTTGAGTAACTTTTAATATCCCCAATAATGTTCTACAAAATTTTGTCTTTATATACTTTAACGTATTTTCAGCTTCATCATAATTATCATAACCACCAAAAGATATAAAAGTTTGTGTGAACCCGATTAGGGGTTCCCCGATTAGGGGTGTACTTAACACTTCACCAATTGCTCCACTTCCATTCGCACTTGGTACTAATACTTTATATTTATTTATTATACCATTATCCTCAATATATTTTTTGGGTACATATCTATAAGATCTTTTCTTGTTTATTAATCCAATAATTCTGTAAGAATCTTCATTAATTTTTTCTTCCGTAAAAATTTCTGGCAATCTTTCCATTATTATTTGTCTTAATCTTTTATCTTTTCCATTACTTCCAATAATATTTTTATATTCTGGGTAATCTTCAAATAAGACTTTTAGATCAAATTTATTTTGAACGTTAATTATACTCATAATATTTTTAAACTTAGGATTATTAACAACTTTTTCTCTTATACTATTTAATTCTTCAAAAGCTGTAAAGTATTCAATCGCTCCAAAATCTTTATTCGCATCTCGATAACTTATCGCTACACCACCCTTAATATCTGTATCTGGAAATACATTAGAACTTTTTTGTTCAAAAAATAGCACCTTAAAATGTTTATCATTCAACATTTTTTTATTCCATTTTTCATTAGTACCTCCAGCATTAAATAAAAATCTAGCTGGTGTAATTAATAACGCTTTATCTGTAATTTGATAAGCCATATCCATAAATTTATGATAGATTGAAGGAGGATTTGTACTCTTTCCAATAGTATCTTCATTATAAGGTGGATTACCCACTACTACGTCAAATTTCATTTTCCACCTCCAAATAGTTGGTCTAGTTTTTCTTCTAAAGACATATCCATATCTCCCTTTGCATAAGGTTCTGTGTCCAATAAAACAAAATGAGAATAGTCTATATTTCTAGCTCTTTCATCAAATCCAAATATAAAGTTCTTTGCTATTCTATAGATTATTTCAGTAGGAGCAAATCCATATACTTGATTTTCTAATATATGTTTTATTCTCATATCTGAATCAGGCATTTCTTTTTCCAGTCCCTTGTAAAGTCTTTTTACCATTTCTGTTAAGTAAAGTCCCGATTTAACATAAAGATCTGCAAATGTCTTTGAACTATCTGTAAATATACCAGGATTTTCTTTCTCTAATGCGTCCAACATCATATTTACAACTCTTCTTGGAGTATATATCTGATTAGTTTTTTGAGCTGGTATATAGTCAAATATATCTTCATCATGACTATCGTCAAAATAATTAGACAATTCTTCTTTTTTCTTTAGAAATTCTTGTACAGATTCATCAAATACTATTTCATTAAAGAAATTATATTTATCTCTTAAAATTCTAAATTGGTCTAAAGTTATACTTGTAACATCTTTAAATACCTTATCATCTATTAATTCATCAAAATTATTCAATCTGGTATTTTTTGTACCATAAGCCATTAAAAATGATGGTATGGTCCTTGCAAATCCACGAAGTCTATCTCTAGTTTTTTCTTCTTCACTAATTTTAATTTTATTTTCTGCGACCTTGTGGACTTCCTCAATACTATCTTCTGCTATTTTTTTATGATTATCTTCTATAGTTTTAGTGATATCTTCTTTATAGTTATTTTCGATTTCTTCTAGCTTTTGACTGTGTTTTTCTTCTATTTTTACTCTTTCTTCATCTGTTTCAGCTTTTTCAATTTCTTTTTTATAATCAAGAGTGAGATTATTAAGTGACATGTCTTTATCATATTCAACTTTTCTTAACTCATTTTTTAATTCTTCTGCCTTTTGATTAAGGATTCTATCACTTTGAGTAACTTTCACACCTTTTTCTTTAGCTATTTCATTTAATCCTGGTTTTAGTTTTTGTTTAAAAGAATTAACTATATAATCTATTTCATTGTTTTGCTCAAAAGAATTATTTATATTTTCAGAAATTTCTTCATAAAGCTTGGATCCAAATTTCGTGTTAAAATCATTGATTACAATATTCCCGTCTACTAAAACTTCGCCCTCTTCATCTACTTCAACTGAGTTATAATCTATATTTGCACTAGATATACTCTTACCATCTTTATAGGCTGGCAAATTATCTAATATTTCTCTAAGCTCTGACTCTGATGAGAATATGCCTGCAATATTTTGAAATAGCAAATTGGACATAAATCCTCTTTTTACTACTTCTTTTGCCTTAATATGTTTAGGTATAGTCATTACTTGTTTAGCGTCAAGATCTACCATTTTCCCTTCATCATCTTCTGCAATTACCGGGAAAAAGTTGAGTAGTTTTCTAATATTTTCTTCATGCTCTTCTGTAGTTCCTCTGCCTTGAGCTGTAGCCTTATTTAGATTGTTTGCAAAATCATAATAAAGCATAAGTGTTCTTTCAGGTGCAAAATCAAATATATAGGCATTTTCTTTTTTTATAAGTTTCCCATTTTCTATGTATTCCCATGGATTTTGGGACCTAAATGCGGCCTGCATATATAAACTTGCTGATTTAATATTTGACAAGATTAAAACACCCGTCCACTCTGGGATAGTAACACCTGTTGTTAACTGACCAACTGAAAGAGTAATAGTTTTTTCATTATTAGCAATTGCTTTTTTAACTTTTTCAAGTGAAGATTCATTTGCTATTACATCATCCATCTCAGCTTCAAGTGATTTACCATCTCCAGCAGCTATTACAATTTCATAATTTTCGAATACTGGATGGTTTCTTAAAAGTTTTTCTAGAGCCTTTACTGAATCAACCCTGTCTAAAATCCAAAGAGTATGCTTCAATTCATTTCTTAATTCTCTGGTTGAAAACGGATATTTTTCATTTTTTGATAAAGTGTCTAACCATTTATTTACATCTTTTTCATATGTAAATTTTCCATTATCAGTTTTGAAAAATTCATTTAAATCAAAAGCATAATCTATATTTTCCCCATCAATATCAGCTTTATCCTCTACTTTATTAGTAATCATCGGTGACATTTGATATGAGAATAAATTTAATTTTGGTAATGATGCATATGGATTGTGAGCTATGTTACTATTCCATTGTTCTTTTTCTTCTTGCTCATCTGCATAAGTCCAGTTATATATTTGTTCTTCGCTAAATGCACCCCTTGCTATAGCATTGAAAGGTGTTCCTGATAGATGAAGGGTATATTTTCTATTGATAAATCTGAAAGCAGCATCAGTTT
>JAEZZB010000063.1 GCA_023442495.1 Bacillota bacterium | reverse complement strand
TAGCATAATTATTTATAGCCTTAGTAAGTCCAGACCTAAACCCTGTTAAATGTGTACCACCTTCAGGAGTTAAAACTGTATTTGCAAATGAAAATATATTTTCAGAATATGCATCTGTATATTGAATAGATATATCAACTTCGCACCCATAAGACATTCCCTTAAAATGCATAATTTCAGGATGAAGCGGTGTTTTTTTTCTATTTAAATATTCAACAAAAGATGCTACACCACCTTCAGCGTAAAATTCTTCTTTATGATATTCTCCACGATTATCTATAAAAATAAGCCTTAAGCCTTGATTTAAAAAAGACATTTCTAAAAATCTCTTATTTAGTGTATTTCTATCAAATTCAATAGTTTCGAATATTTCATCATCTGGCCAAAATCTAATCTTTGTACCAGTTTCTTCTGTAGCTTCATGTTTCTTAAGTTTAGTTAATGTTTCACCTCTTGAAAATTCTTGAGTATATCTATATCCATCTCTTTTAACTTCAGCAATCATTTTTTTTGAAAGAGCATTAACTACTGAAACACCTACACCATGTAAACCACCCGAAAATTGATATGCTTCGGAATCAAATTTACCACCAGCATGAAGTATAGTAAGTACTGTTTCTAATGTTGATTTTCCTGTTGTTGCGTGTTTTTTTACTGGAATACCAGAACCATTATCTGAAATTTCTATTGAACCATCTTCATAAATTTCTATAGTAATGGTATCAGCTCTACCAGCTAGTGCTTCATCGACAGAGTTATCAACTACTTCATACACCAAATGGTGAAGACCTCTTTCATCTGTAGATCCAATATACATACCCGGTCTTACACGAACTGCTTCAAGTCCCTCTAAAACCCTAATATTGGATTCACTATATCCGTTATTTTTTGCCATTCTTTTTCCTTTCGTTTATAACTTTTCCATCAATAATAGTAAAAATTTTCCCATCTAAATTATCGGTATTAATTTCTAGTAATGAATTTGTAGTAATAATATTTTGATATGCTTTAGATTTTTCCACTAATAAAGTTGCTCTTTGTTTATCTAATTCCGAAAAAACATCATCCCAAAGTAGTATAGGTTTAGTTTTAGTTATCTCTTCTATTAATTTCGCCTCTGCTAATTTCAAGGATAACATAATAGTTCTTTGCTGTCCTTGTGATCCATAAATTTTAGCATCTTTATCATTAATTAAAAATAATATATCATCCTTATGAGGACCATAAAGGCTTTGTCCTCTATTTATCTCTTTTTCTTTATTTTTTTCTAAAATTTCACTAAACTCTTTTTTTATATTTTCAACACTTTCAAAATTAGTAGAAAAATTATTATCATATATAATTTTTAAATTTTCTTTACTAGAAGATAATTCATAATGAAACTTTTTTGCATATTTTTTTATTATATTCAAATATTTATATCTATAAATTCCAATTATTGCTGAATATTCAACAAGTCTTTGATTATATGTATCAAGCATTTGATCGAAATATTTAGTATTTCTATTTTTTAATAATTCATTTTTTTGACTTCTTATTTTATAGAAATTGATCAAGTGTTTTTTATATACATTATCATTATTTGAAATAATATCATCAATAAATCTTCTTCTCAAAGCAGGAGTATCTTTTATTACTAATATTTCTTCTGGAGCAAATATTACAACTCCAAATTGACTTTTCATATCGCTTAGATTTGTAATATTGACTTCATTTATAATAATGATTTTTTTATCATCTCTTGAAATTTTAATCTCTACTGTTCTTTTCTTATCTTTATTTCTTATTCTAGCCTTAAGATACATCTGATTTTTGTGAAAATTTATCAATTCATTCTCTTTGAGATTTTTAAAACTGTATCCTCTTGCACAAATATATATCGCCTCTAGTAAATTAGTCTTACCTTGAGCATTTTTCCCAACTAATATATTTGTTTTATCATGAAAATTAATATTTTCATAATCATAATTTCTATGATTTATCAGTCTAAGTTCCTCAATAATCATGTCTATCCTTCAATTTCAAGTATTTGATCTAAAACTTCTATTTTATCCCCAGGTCTAATCTTCTTTCCTCTTTGTGTAACTACTTCTCCATTTAGTTTAACTTGTTCATCAAGAATTAAATCTTTTGCTTCTCCGCCTGTTTGAACAATTGAGGCATATTTTAATAAACTATCAAGTTTGATAAATTCTGTATCTATTTTAATTTTCATTTTTACCTCTATTTAGAAAGTCTTACAGGTAATACTATATAGATGTATTGATTTGAATCATTTACCGGGAAAATATTCATTGGTTCTAATTGTGAATTTAAATGAAGTACAATTTCATCATCTTCAATAGCCTTTAATCCATCAAGCATATATCTGGTATTAAAAGCTATTAATAAATCATCTCCTTCTTTTTCAACATAAATCTTTTCATCTAATTTACCAAATTCTGAATTAGAATTAATAGAAATCATATCATCTTCAAAACTTAATTTTGTAAGCGAAGCATTATTTCCTGTTGTAAGTAGCAATGCTCTTTCTAAAGAATTTATAAAATCATTTCTATTTAATTTAACAGTTGTTTTATGTCTTTTAATAATTATCTTATTGTAATCAATATAGTTTTTATCTATAAGTCTTGAATACATCTTTGTTGAACCATTTATAAATACTATATGTCCAGGGATAACAATTATATCTGTAGATGTATCATCTAGTATTTTTATAAGTTCATTAAAAGCTCTTTTTGGAACTATAGATGTAGCTTGAGATTCTGAATTTATTTCAAAAGTTTTCATAGCCATTCTATATCCGTCTAAACCAACAAATCTTACATAATCTTCTTTTATTTCAAATAAAACACCTGTGAATGCAAGTCTTGTTTCATCATTTGATGTAGCGAAAATAGTTTCTTTAATAGCATCTTTTAAATCTTGATTTTCCATTGTTAACAATACTTCTTCGTGGATATCAGGATTTTGAGGATATTCGTTAGCTTCCTGTCCAGTAATATCAAATACTGAATTTTGTGATTTAATATTTATATTTACACCATCAACAGTAATAGTTATCATATCTTGAGGCATTTTTCTGACTAGATTTCCTATCATAGCTGAATTAATCACAATTGAACCTTCATCAATAACATCACAATCTACTCTTGTTTCTATAGATAGTTCTAAATCAGTTGAACTAAGTATTAATTGACCATCTTTTACAGTAAATAATATACCTTCAAGAAGTTGAATTGATGATTTATTAGAAATAGCTTTTTGAGCTATAGATATATGCTTATCAAGTTCTGATTTTAATATCTTAAATTTCATTTTTGCTCCTATATATATATTTTAAATTTAGTAATAATAGTAGTAAGGACTGTTTATATGTTTATAAGTTTATATTAGATTAAAAATCCTTGAAAAACTATGTGGATATCTATGTGAATAACTCTCACATAATAAAAATAATTATCTTAATTTATTAACATTAATTTTCATTTAATATAGCAATAATATTTTCTATTTCTTTTTTAGTAGCTAAATCTGTCTTAATTAGTTTGTTTATTTTTTCAAATCCATAAAGTACAGTTGCATGATCTCTTTCGAAAGAATTGGCAATCTTTACAAGTGATGCTGATGTATATTTTCTTGAAAGATACATTGCTATTTGTCTTGGATCAGATACAGATTTCTGTCTATTTTGTACAATCAAATCATTTGGTTCCAAACCATAATAATTTGCAACTACCTGCTTAATGGATTCTAGAGTGATTGGCTTTTTCTTTTTTTCTTCAATAGCGAGTGCTTGTTTAGCTATTTCTAAAAATTCATCGTCGCTTATTGGAAAATCACTTCTTTGCTTTTGCAAATTGTAAAAAGCCATAACTTTTAGTATTGCCCCTTCTAAATTTCTTATATTAGAAGTTATATTTTCTGCTATAAACTCTATAACTGAATTTGGAACTTTATATCTATCCATATTAACTTTGTGATTTAATATAGCTACTCTTGTTTCAAAATCTGGTTTTTGTATATCAGCTATCATTCCCCCACTAAACCTTGTAACTAGTCTGTCTTCTAAGCCTTTTATCTCTTCAGGTTTTTTATCTGATGTAAAAATAATCTGTTTTTTAGCTTCCTGCAATGAATTGAAAGTGTGGAAAATTTCTTCTTGTGTACTTTCTTTACCAGAAATGAATTGAATGTCATCTATCATGAGTACATCGCAGTTTCGATATTTATCTCTAAAAATCTTTGAATTTGTAACAGAGTTTTTGCTGTCAGTAATAGTTTGAATAAATTCATTCATGAAATTTTCGGAAGTAATATAGATAACTTTTTTACTAGGATTATTTTCTAGAATTTTATTTCCTATAGCCTGCATTAAGTGAGTTTTACCAAGTCCTGAACTTCCATATATGAAATACGGATTATACATGGTTCCAGGGTTTTCAGCAACATTTAATGCTATTGCAAGTGCTAAATCATTTGATTTACCTTTTACAAAGTTTGAAAATGTATGTTTTTTATTCAAAGTATCTTTATAAAGATAAGTTTTTGGTGTAGGTTTTTCAATTATAGTTTTTGTGACATCTATTGCCCCATAATATCCCATTTCTAATTGGCCTACATTTTCATTTTTATCATCTGACTCATTTTGTAATTCTCTTAACAAATCATCGTTAGGACTTAGTATAACTACATTTATTGATGAATTCAGGATATTTTCAAATTTTTCTTTAATCGTATCCTTGTATTTATCATTGACAATTTTACTGACAAAACCAACATTTGAATATAGATATACAGTATTTCCTTTTATTTTTAGAGGAATTAATGGTTTAATCCATGTATTGTAATGAACTTCAATCATTTCTAGGAAAATTTTGCTTTTAACAGTTTCCCATAGATGATTTAAATCTTGCATTTCTCCTCCTCTTATCAACATATTTATTCACAGTATATAATTATTGAAAGTTAAGGAATTCCAATAAATTTATATATTGTATGATTAATATCAACAAAAAAATATAATTTGTGGATAATTTTTATTGTGGACAAAAAATCTAGTTAAAATCAATATTTAAAGAAGTATTGAAATAAAAATATCCACAATTAACTAACAAATGTTAATAACTATGATAAATATATTGTATAACTCTAATAATTACTAACATATTATATCAATAAATAGTAAAAAATACAAAAAAACTAAAGTTATCCACAATCATAAAATATCCACATTATCAAGTTTTATAAATACTAGAGAAAATAGGTCATAAACTTGACAACTAAAGGTAAAAAATCTATAATTGAAAATAGCATTTTATCATGAATTGTTATGCAAATTTTAAAATAAAACAAATTAGGAGGAACGATGAAAAGAACATTTCAACCAAACAATAGAAGAAAATCAAAGAAACACGGATTCAGAAATAGAATGACTACACCTGGTGGTAGAAGGGTATTAAAGGCTAGAAGAAGAAAAGGTAGAAAGAGATTATCAGCATAGTCTATTTGGTGAATTAATGGAAGCACAAAATAGGATAAAAAAAAATCAAGAATTTAATAGATTGTATAAAAGGTCAAAGAGATTCTATAATAGAGATTTTAGAGTATTAGTGGCCGATAGTGGCAGAAAATATCCTCGTTTTGGCTTTACAGTTACACGTAAATACGGCAAAGCAAATAAGAGAAATAAAATAAGACGAAGACTTAAAGAAATCATTCGATTGAATATAGATATATTCGAAAATAAAGATTATATTATAGCGCCTAATTTTCAGACAATAGATATGGACTATAAAGATTTAGAACAGTCTTTAAAGCATGTAATCGCTATAAGTAAAAAGCATATAGATGAATAAGTTAATGATAAGTATTATTAATTTTTACAGAAAGAATATTTCACAATTATTTGGCCGTAATAAATGTAGATTCACCCCTACATGTTCTCAATACTCAATTGAGGCTTATCAGAAATATAATTTTTTTAAGGCTACATATTTGAGTATTTGGAGAATTTTAAGATGCAACCCTTTTAATAAGGGTGGCTACGATCCATTAAAATAGGAGGGAACGTGCAATTTTTAGATAAATTATTAGGTAACTTATTTAAGGTAATCTACAATACTATTAATTCTTTTGGTATTGAATCAGCTACATTATCTAATTATGCATTGACATTAATAGTAATGGGATTGATTTATAAATTAATCACGATTCCATTCACAATAAAAAATGCAAAAAATGCTGAAAAACAAAAAGAATTACAGCCAGAACTTGAAAGATTACAAAAGAAGTATGGCTATGATAAACAAATATATCAACAAAAAATGATGGAGTTCCAAAAGGAACACAAAATGATGCAAAATACCGGTGCTGGTTGTTTAACATTTATTATTCAAATGGTAATAATTTTTGCACTTTATAATGTTATCAGAAATCCACAAAATTACTTAGAAGGATATGAAAATATTTCTAGATCTTTCTTGTGGGTACCAGACTTAGCTTTAGCAGATCCAACAGGATTCGCTTTACCATTAATTAACTCATTATCTCAATTAGGATTCCAATACCTAAATAGAAACACTATGCAAGCGGCAGGTAGTGCTGGAAATAGTATGATGACAATGATGTATATTATGCCAATCATGTTCTTCTTTATATTTAGAACATTACCAGCAGGTTTAGTGCTATATTGGGCTACAGGTAATGTCATAGAAATAATTATAAGACTTGGTGCAAAGCTATTTAGATTAGGTAAGGATAGGGGTTAGTAATGAGATATGTAATTAAATCAGCTAAAACAATAGAAGAAGCTATAGAATTAGGTATTAAAGAATTAGGTCTTACAAGAGATGAAATAGAATTTGAAGTAATGCAAGAACCAACAAAAGCTGTATTTGGCTTATTTGGTGGTAATGATGCAATGGTTAAAGTTAAAGAAAAAGCAAAAATGAAAATCAATTTAGATGAGATATTTGCTGAAACAAGTCTTGATATTACTACCGAAGATACTGTTGAAGAATTTGATTTTGATGAAGAAATTGAAGATAAATTCAATAGAATGCAAGATGAAGAATTCGATTTAGACAAAGAAGAATTATTTGTTGAAGAAGAAGTAATTTTAAATGATGAAGATGAAGAAGATTTAGAAGAAAATACTAATGAAACAGATGATTTATATGAAGATGGATATACTCCTGAATTTATCGAAGAAGCAGAAAATTCAGAAGAATTTGCTATATCGGAAGAATTCGAAAATAAAAGAGAAGAAGATTTTGAATCTTATACCTCTGATCAAAATCTTGTAAATACAAGAGATTTACAATTTTCTGGTGAAGCTTGTTCTATTACTGATGAAGATGATATAAAACAAGCAGCTGAAAAAGCAAAGAAAATATTAGAAGATTTACTAATCAAAATGCATATTGAAACTAAAGTTTCATACGAAACTCACAATGATAATGTGATAAACTTTAATTTAGAAGATATTTCTGAAAATGATACAGGAATTATTATCGGAAGTAAGGGTGAAACATTAAATGCAGTTCAATATATTTTAAGTTTATTAGCAAATAGAAATACTTCAAAATTCCTAAGGATTACTCTTAATGCAGGAGAATACAGAAATAGAAGAAAGAAAGCTATTGAATCAAATGCACAAAGAGTTGCTTACAAAGTGCTTAAGACAAAGAAATCAATTGCTTTGAAACCTATGAATTCTTATGAAAGAAGAATTGTACATTTTGCATTACAAGACTACAAGGAAATCGAAACTGTTTCAACAGGAAAATTCCCAAGTAGAAAAGTTATTGTAAAATATAAAGGATTTAACTAATAATTATCCCCTGTGAGTAATCTCATATGGGGATTTTTAATATATTGCTATATCCATAAAAAAATGAAAGGAAAAATTATGTCAGATAGAACAATTGCCGCTATTTCAACAGCTGTTGGCGAAGCGGGAATAGGAATAGTGCGTATGTCTGGGGACAATTCACTAGAAATAGCAAAAAAAGTTTTCAAGGATTTTAAAAAAGAGGAAGTAGAAAATTTCGAAAATAGAAAACTTAAATATGGATATATTTTTGATAATGACGAAATGATTGATGAAGTTCTTTTAGCATATATGAAAGGACCAAAAACATACACAAAAGAAGATATAGTAGAAATTTATTGCCATGGTGGATTTATAGCTGTAAAAAAAGTCTTAAATCTCCTTCTTAAAAATGGTGCATCTATTGCAGAAAGAGGAGAATTTACAAAAAGAGCATTTTTAAATGGTAGACTGGATCTTTCACAAGCAGAATCAATAATTGATCTGATTGATGCAAAAACAGAAAAAGCATATGAAGCTTCCCTGCTTCAATTAAAGGGTTCAGTTTCCTCAAAAGTAAAAGAGATAAAGACAAAAATGCTTGATTTAATGGCAAGAGTAGAATTTTCAATTAATTTTATGGAAGACTATGAAGATGATTTACCATTAGAACCTCTATATGAAAAATCAGATGTCATTCTTTCTGATTTAAATGAATTAATTAATTCTTCAAATAAAGGGCGTATATTAAAAGAAGGCATCAAAACAGCTATTATAGGTAAGCCAAATGTAGGAAAATCTTCTCTGCTCAATGCTTTACTTA
>JAEZZB010000101.1 GCA_023442495.1 Bacillota bacterium | reverse complement strand
ACTATTGATATTATTTATCTTCGTCTTCGTCATCAACCACTTCATAATCCGCATCAACTACATCTTCTTCTGGCTTTTGTTGATTTTGATTTGGATTTGCATTTGCGTAAAGTTTTTCACTCATTTTATTTAATTCAGTAGTTAATTCTTCAATTTTTTTCTTAATATCATCAACATTTTCAGAATTCAATACATCTTTTAATTCTTTGTTTTTAGCTTCAATAGCTGCCTTTTCAGAATCAGAAATCTTACCTTCTAAATCTTTCAATGTTTTTTCTACTTGATATGAAATACTTTCACCTTGGTTCTTTGTTTCAACAAGTTCTTTTCTCTTCTTGTCTTCTTCAGCATGAGCTTCAGCATCTTTTACTCTTTGTTCAATTTCTTCTTCAGATAAATTAGATGAAGCTGTAATAGTAATTTTTTGTTCTTTTCCTGTACCTAAATCTTTTGCAGAAACATTGACAATACCATTAGCGTCGATGTCAAATGTAACTTCGATTTGTGGAACCCCTCTTGGAGCTGCTGGAATATCTGTTAATTGGAAGTTACCAATCATTGTATTATCTTTAGACATTTGTCTTTCACCTTGTAATACCTTGATATCTACAGATGATTGATTATCTGATGCAGTTGTAAATATTTGTGATTTCTTTGTAGGGATGGTTGTATTTCTTTCGATTAATACTGTTGTGATATTACCCATTGTTTCAATACCTAATGATAATGGTGTAACGTCCAATAATAATAAATCATTTACATCACCTGCAAGTATTGCACCTTGTACTGCAGCACCTAAAGCTACTGCTTCATCAGGGTTAATATCTTTTTGTGGTTGTTTTCCGGTAAGTTTTTTAACTTCTTCAACTACTGCAGGTACTCTTGTTGAACCACCTACTAAAAGAACTTTGTCTAATTCATTTGCAGTTAGTCCGGCATCTTTTAATGCGTCTTTAACTGGTACCATAGTTTCTTGAACTAAATCAGCAATTAATTCTTCAAATTTGGATCTTGAAATGTCCATATTTAAGTGAACTGGTTGACCATTTACTGCTGTTATAAATGGAAGATTAATTTGAGCTGTTGCTGTTGATGATAGTTCTTTTTTAGCTTTTTCAGCGGCATCTTTCAATCTTTGAGCTGATGTGTGATCTTTTAATAAATCAACCCCACCATTTTCTTTCTTGAATTCTTCATTAATATAATTCATTAATCTTTCGTCAAAGTCATCTCCACCAAGTCTGTTATTACCTCTTGTAGCAAGTACATCAATAACGCCATCTGCTACTTCAAGTATTGATACGTCAAATGTACCACCACCTAAGTCAAATACCATTATCTTCATATCATCATTTTCTTTTTGCATACCATAAGCAAGAGCTGCAGCTGTTGGTTCGTTTACGATTCTCTTAACTTCAAGTCCTGCAATTTTACCTGCATCCTTTGTTGCTTGTCTTTGTTCATTTGTAAAATAAGCTGGAACTGTTATAACAGCTTCTTTAACTGGTTCGCCTAAGTATGCTTCAGCGTCTGCTTTTAATTTTTGTAAAGTCATCGCTGAAATTTCTTCTGGTGAATAAACTTTTCCATCTATATCTACTTTATAGTCTGTACCCATTTCTCTCTTAATGGATGCAATTGTTCTTTGAGGATTCATAATAGCTTGTCTTTTAGCTGTTTCCCCTACTAATCTTTCGCCTTCTTTTGTAAATGCTACTACTGATGGAGTAGTTCTATTTCCTTCTGCATTAGGAATAATGGTTGGTTGACCACCTTCCATAACTGCTACTGCTGAGTTTGTTGTACCTAAGTCAATTCCTATAATCTTTGCCATAATATTTATCTCCTTTGTTTTAATTGTTTATTCTTGTTATTGGCTAACTTTAACCATGGAAGGTCTTATCACCTTACCATTTAATGTGTATCCTTTTTGGAAAGTTTCTATTATATGTCCAGATTCTACCTTATCTGATTCTTCCATAAATACTGCGTGATGCTTATTCGCGTCAAATAGTACACCGTCAGATTCAATTTCTTCTAATCCTTCTTGTTTTAATATATTTAATAAATCTTCTCTTACTAATTCTATTCCTTCTGTAAAAGCATCTTTTTCTTTTTCTTCATTCAAAGCTCTATCTAAATTATCTACTACCGTAAGAAGTTTAGTGACTAATTTTTCAGAAGCATATTTATGAATATCTTGTTTTTCTTTTTCTTGTCTATTTCTATAATTCGTAAAATCGGCTTGAAGTCTTAAATATGAATCTTTTATTTTTTCTAATTCTTGACTTTCTTCAGAAATTTCTTCATTAACTTCTTCTTTTATTTCATCTTGATTTTCATCTAAATTTTCTTGTGAAATATCTACATCTTCTTGTGAAATATCTAAATCTTTTTCTTTTTCATCCATTATTACCTTCTTTCTATATGCCCATTGATATATTTATTTATCAAAACTATATCTGCTATAACCTTGTCATATCGCATATTATTTGGACCAAGTACACCAATCTTACCTTTTATTCCTTCATGATTGCTAAAGGTCATAGTTATAATACTAAACTTATCAAATTCATCTATTCCTATTTCTTCTCCTATATAAACTTGTAAATCAGAATCCATATTATCTGACAATAAATCCATAAGTGAATCTTTGGTTTTAAGATAATTTACTAATCCTTGATTATTTTCTACAGTATCATCATTGTATAAAAATATATTTGAAATACCTTCAAATACTATTTTCGCTTTTGAATTTTCTATGGTAGTCTTTGCAATCAAAGGTATTATTTCATTTAGTGCTTGGTGTCTTTGTTTCAAAATATCATACACATTTGAATACAGTGCTTCTAAAACTTCTTCATAATTTTTATCTAATAAAGTTGAATTAAGTAAACTATTAATAAGATCGATAGTTTCCTTATCAACTGGATTTCTAAGTCTTATGCTATCATTTATAACTTCTTTCGAATTATAAATATAGATTATAACTAAATCTCTTGGATTAAGAGAAACTACATTAATGTATTTTAGATAAATCTTATTCATTTCAGGTATCATCGCTAAACCTGTATATCCCGTATTATAAGCAAGCATTTTTGTTGCATTTCTTATAACA
>JAEZZB010000005.1 GCA_023442495.1 Bacillota bacterium | reverse complement strand
CCTAATAACTTTTCATCATTTGCATAAAATGTAAGTAGCACCAATCCCGTATTAAATCTATATCTATTTATAATTTTTACAGCCATAACTTATTCTCCTTTTTTTAACATATTATCTAGTGTATCAACTAAGTTTTTAAATATCTCTAGTGACTGATTTACAGTTTCAGGTTTAGACATATCTACACCTGCTATTTTTAACTGTTCAATTGGGAAATGCTTAGCACCGTCCTTTAGGAATTTAATATAATTTTCCCTTGAACCTTCTTCTTCTTTTAGCACACGTTTAGCAAGTATTGATGATGCTGCAAAACCTGTTGCATATTTGTATACGTAGAAATTGCTGTAAAAATGTGGAATTCTCATCCATTCATAAGATATTTCCTCATCGGAAACCATTGCCGCACCAAAATATTTTTTATTTAATTCTAAATATAGTTTTGAAAAATCATCCTTTGTAAGCACTTCACCAGATTCAATTCTCTTGTGTACTTCTCTTTCAAATTCAGCAAACATAGTTTGTCTAAATACAGTTGATTTATAACTATTTATATAAAAATCTGTTAAATAAATTTTTTCTTCTATAGTTTGTGCTCTATTTAGAAGTAAATTTAATAATAGAGCCTCATTAAATGTAGATGCAACTTCAGCTACAAATATTGTATAACCTGAATGTAAATATGAATTGTTATGTCTATCATAATAACTATGAAGCGAATGACCCATTTCATGAGCTAAAGTAAATAGTGAATTCAATGTTTCGTCGAAATTCATAAGTATAAACGGTTTTGTATCATATGAACCTGATGAATATGCTCCACCTCTTTTACCATCTCTAATTTCTGCATCTATCCATTTTTCATCAAAAGCTTTCTTATAAATTTCAACATACTCTTCACCAAGTGGTTTTACAGATTCAATAACTAATGCTTTTGCTTCCTCCCATGAATATTTTTTTTCAAAATCAGGTGCAATAGACATATATACATCATACATATGTTGTTCATCTAGTCCCAATGTTCTTTTTTTAATTTCATAGTATTTGTGCATAGATGGTAGATATTTATGAACTGAATCAATTAAGGTATCGTATACTTTTTCATCTACATCATCATTAAATAAAAACATTTTTCTTACATTGTCATAATTCTTAAGTTGTGAAATTTTTACAACTGCATCAACATGTGAATAATAAGATTGTGCTATTGTATTTCCAAATTGATTATAAGTATTATAAAATTCCTTAAATGAAACTTCACGTAATTCTCTATCTTCCTCTGTTTGAATATTTGTAAAATTAACATTTGTGATTTGCTTGTCCCATTTTTCTAAATATGGGAATTTCATATCAACATTTGTAAGATAATAGTACATATTTGATGCTGTTTCTCGTGCTGAACTCAATGTAGAAATGACTTTTTCTTCTTTGTCAGAAAGTGTGTGTTCTCTCTTTCTAAATACTTTCATCAACGCAATATCAAAATCTTTTAGCTTTTTATCATTTTTTAGTTTATTAGCTTCTTCTTCAGGCAAAGATAGTAAATATGGTACTAAGAAAGAAAGTTTAGTTATATATTTATTATATAAATTCATAACTTTTGTATCTAACTTTTGATATTTGCCCACATTTGCATCTTCATCTTTTTTCATATGTGCATAAGTATAAGCTTTTTCTAAAAACCTACTAGTATCAGCATCTAAAAGTAGAATATCTACAATGTTTTTTTCAATGTCTTCTTTTAATTTTTCAATTTTTTCAAGATTGTTTTCCACCTTTATCAAATCTTTATCTAATAATTCATCAGATTCATAAATGGTAGTTAAATCCCATACAATTTTATCTGTCATAATCTCTCCTTGATTTGTAATGATCATCATCAAAGAAATATCCCTCACCCCAGCTAGTTTGGATATATTTATCAGCATTTGTCTTTGCTAATTTTTCTCTTAATCTTCTAATATGAACATCAACTGTTCTAATATTTGATTCACTTAGACCATTCCATAGTTTTTCAGCCAAATCTTTTCTAGAAAAAATTTTTTTCTTGTTTGTAACTAAAACATATAGAAGATCGAATTCTTTTCCAGTTAATTCAATATCTATAGTATCAACTCTAACCTTTCGACCTACAATGTTAAATTCAAATCTACCTTTGACCATAGCATTTTGAGTTTTTTCTGTTTTTCTAGGTTCTTGACGATTAGGCAATGATCTCCTAAGAACAGATCTTATTCTTGCTTTAAGTTCTAATAAATAAAATGGTCTAGTAATATAGTCATCACAACCATATTCCAAAGCAAGTACAACTTCATTAGGTTCATGTCTATCTGACACCACTATCGTTGGAATATTCATGACTTCATTCATTTTTCTTTTCAAATCTAAACCTGTGCCATCTTTATATTTCATATCAATGATAGCTAAATCAAAATCTCTATCTTTCAAAGCATCCATAGTTTCACCAATTGTATTTGTTGAAGTAATTTGATACTCTTCAGTCTTAAAACTATATTTGAAATTCTCAATAAAATCTTGATCGCTATTTACTAATAAAATTCTCAAAACTAATCCCCTTAATTTTTTGTTTATATAAATTATAACATAAATGTAATAAATTCATCAAATTAAAAGAATAACGATTTCATTTTAAGATTGTTTTTGTTTTTTTTACTGTTCAAAATATCCATAGATACAAAATTTCTTCCTTTTATTTTCTTGCATATTTTCCAAACAATTTATATAAATATTACTAGATGTATCACATCATTAAAAGTAAATTAGTAATTTTACACAAAAAAAGCAGATGATACTAACTATAATCATCTGCCTAAAATTTATTTACTATTAAAATTGCATTCCACCCATTGGATTTGGTAATTCTTCTTTTTCTTTGATATCAGTAATTGCAGCCTCTGTAGTAAGTATCATAGATGCTACTGATGCGGCATTTTCTAATGCTGATCTTGTAACTTTAGTCGGATCAACAATACCAGATTTAATCATATCTACAAATCCACCGTTTAATGCATCATAACCTATTCCCTCGTCTAGTGATTTAACTTTATTGGCGATTATTGAGCCTTCAATACCTGCATTTTCAGCTATTTGTCTTGTTGGTTCTTCTAAGGCTCTTGCAACTATCATTGCCCCTGTTCTTTCATCTCCTTGTACTGATGCAATATATTCATCAAGTGATTTGATTGAATCTAATAAAACTGTACCACCACCAGCAACGATACCTTCTTCGACTGCTGCTTTTGTAGCAGATAGTGCATCTTCAATTCTTAATTTCTTTTCTTTCATTTCAACTTCTGTAACTGCACCAACTTGAATAACAGCTATACCGCCAGAAAGTTTTGCTAGTCTTTCTTTAAATCTTTCAATATCAAATTCTGAATCAGATTCTTCAATATCTTTTCTTATTTGATTTACTCTTGCTTGTAGTTGTTCTTTATCTCCAGAACCATCTACTATAGTTGTTGAATCCTTGTCTACATTTACTTTCTTAGCTGATCCTAATTCATCAATTTTAACTTCTTTAAGATCGTCTTTTAATTCTTCTTTGTATACTTTTGTACCAGTTAAAATTGCAATATCTTCAAGCACTTTCGCTCTATTTTCACCAAAGCTTGGTGCTTTCACAGCTACAACATTAAATGTTCCTCTAATCTTATTCAAAATTAATGTAGTTAACACTTCTCCTTCAATATCATCTGCTATAATTAATAATGGTTTTGAAGTTTCTACTATTTGTTCTAAAACTGGTAAAATTTCTTGAATATTATTAATTTTCTTATCTGTAATAAGTATTAATGGATTATCAAGCTCTGCTGTTTTCTTTTCATTATCATTTGCCATATAAGGTGATAAATAACCTTTATCAAATTGCATACCTTCAACGATTTGTAGTTGTGTATCCATTGTTTTTGATTCTTCAATAGTGATTACACCATCTTTACCAATTTTATCCATTGCATCAGCAATTAATTTACCTATTTCTGGATCCGCAGATGAAATAGCGCCAACTTGTGCAATGGATTCTGTAGTTTCAATAGGTGTTGAGAATGACTTTATTTTATTTACTACTATTTTTGTAGCATTTTGTATACCTTTTTTAAGAATAATTGGGTTTGCTCCAGCTGCAATATTTTTAAGTCCTTCAGAAACTATTGCTTGAGCTAAAATGGTTGCAGTAGTAGTCCCATCTCCTGCAATATCATTCGTCTTAGTTGCAACTTCTTTCAAAAGTTGAGCTCCCATATTTTCAAATCTATCCTCAAGTTCTATTTCTTTTGCAATTGTAACGCCGTCATTTGTAATCATAGGTGCTCCAAAGCCTCTGTCAATTACAACATTACGACCTTTAGGGCCAACTGTAACCTTTACAGCATCTGCTAATTTATTTATTCCTTTTTCAAGAGAATTTCTTGAATTAATACCATATTTTATATCTTTTGCCATGATAACTCCTATTCTTCAATAATTCCTAATATATCTTCAAAATCAATTAAGATATATTCTTCATCACCATCTTTAATTGATGTTCCTTTATATTTTGTATATACTACTTTATCATTTATTTTAATATTTTTATCTTCTATTTCTTTAGCAATAGCTACAACTTCTGCATATTCTGGTTTTTCAATCGCACTGTCAGGCATCAAAATCCCAGATGAAGTCTTTTCTTCTTTTTTTATCGCTTTTAATACTAATCTTTCACCAATAGGTCTGATTTTCATTATATCCTCCATATTAATAAAATTATTATCACTCGACTTTATTGAGTGCTAATGATATTATACCACAATTTTAAGAAATATAAAAATTAAATTAAAATATATTAATAGAAAGTTTAAATGTTTTTATCAAAAACATTTATAAGAATAACATATTTGCTTTATTTTTAATTCTCATATATGATATTAAAGGATTAATTATGAAAGTGAGGATTTATGCAGTTTAAAAAATTAAGTAGAAAAGATAAATATACTTATAATCAATTTAAAAAGCTGTATTTTAAAGCATTTCCAAAACAAGAAAGAAGACCCTTATCTTTGTTTTGGTTATCAAGTAAACTTGGTAAAATAGATGTGTTTACTTTAGAAAAAAATAAAGAATTTGTAGGAATATTAGTAACAGCAAAAGATAAGGATATTGTTTGGGTAGATTATTTAGCGATAAGTTCTAAATATAGAGGTCAAGGACTAGGAAGTGAAACTCTTGAAAGACTTAAAGAATATTATTATAATAGTAGAATATTTTTAGAGGTTGAAACTCCACTAGATAATGTTGATAATTTCCATCAAAGAGTCAAAAGAATTAATTTTTACAATCAAAACGGTTTTAATAATTCAGGACTAAGAGTAAATTGCTTCGACTGTGATTTTACAATACTTTCGTATAACGGAAAAATTAAATACCAAGAATATATCAATATCACTAAAACAACATATGGTAATTTAATATATTATCTATCAAATATAAAGAAAATAGATGATAAATTCATTTTATCAAATCAATTTAATTGAAATTTATAATATCTGTTGGATTTCCAGCAGATATTTTTATTACTTATCTTTTGAAAGATTTTTTTACTAAAAATAAATACCATTTCCATTTTTTGCAAATTTATTTCAAATAATGTAATGAATTTCATTGATTTTCTATTATTTGAAATTTTTTGTTTTATGGAAATGGCATCGAAAATGGTAGTATATTATAATAAAAAATACCTTATCTTATACATAAATTATCTTCAAAATCATTTAATTAATTATCGCTACAAAAAAAGCTTAGCAAATAGTGCTAAGCTTCTACTTTCCTATTTTATTTTCTCTAGCATAATAAAATAAATACTGCTGTGCATAACCTCTATAATCACCAAATAAATCAATTCCATATTGAAGTATTTGTTTGTTAGGTATGGTCTTCTTGATATATAAAAACTCCATTAATCTCTTTACCCACACATCAACAGGAAATGTTCGAATTCTATCATATCCAAAAAGCAATATACAATCTCTTACTTTTGGACCTATTCCTTCTAAGTTTAATAAATTATTACCAAGTATTTCATCAGATAATTCATTGCTATAAAGTTCAGGCCTAATTAGATAAGATTTAGCTGCGTTTACTATACGATAATTTCTAAATCCAACTCTAGCTATTTCTCTCACTTCTTCTGGATTTGCATGAGCAAGTTGCACTGGAGTAGGAAATGCATAATATTTATTTCCTTTATATTCTTGTATAAAATCTCCATAAGTTTCACTTAAAATTCTAATCGCATTTTTTATACGAGGAATTTGATTATTAGCAGATATTATAAATGAAATCATCATTTCAAAATTATCTTGATTTAAAATCCTTATTCCATATCCAAATTCCAAGGCTTCTTTTAAACTTTCATTTATATAATAAGCCGGAACTTTTGAAAGTTCTTCTTTTATGAAATTATAGTCTTTATCAAGATCAAAATAATGATGCCATATATTTATAAAATCTTCTTCTGTTGTATTTAATATAATTATGTCATCATCATCATGATAAATTTCAATAACTTTATCATATGCAACAACTATATAAGATCCTGATTCTGTTTTATCCCATCTAAATGCCTGACCACATTCGAATATGTGTTCTGTATTAAAATTTTTAAGTCCTTTTATTCTAATCCCATTCTGGATTGTCTTTATTTTGTACATCTTTATCCTTTAACTCTATTGCATGAACAACAAATCTACCTTCATCTAAAACATTGTCACAGGTAGATAGTGTAAGTATTCTGTCATCCTCTTTGAATTGTAAATTCAGACCAAAATCATTTATAGACTTTAATTGTAAAGTTTGAAGATAATCTACCCACTCTGATTTATCTCTATTAGGTAAAATATAATCATCATTTACGTTTGTATAATACGCACTAAACATCATATATTTTTTATAACCATGTTCTGTATAGACTTCTACAAAATGTCGATCTTTAGATTTTACAACTTTAGGATCTTCTAAAGTTAACAGCATTTTAAACATCGGTGCATAAAACTCGGGATGAGTTCTTAAATTATGACCAAAAAATATAATATTCATATCTGAAAAATCCGGATTATTCCAACCATTCATAAATATAGTTCCTGGTCTTGAAGAATTCCCCTCTAAATCTCTAAATACATAATAGTCATTATCTTCGAAAAGCCATGTCACTGGATTATTAATCTTAAAATCAGGAGCTTTTACAAATGCATATATATCATTATTTTCTAGTTTAAGTCTCTCTATAGTTTTTTTAGCTATAAAATCTAATTGTTCCTTAGTTAATTTACTATGATCAATTTTTTCGTCAATATCTAATTCCTTATTAACTTCATTTTCTATATTATTAACAAGATTATTTACTTTTTCTAAATTTTTAGTGTTTTTATAGTTTTGATAGTAATAGTCACCAATTGAATATGCACTATATAAAATAATAACAACTAGAATTATTTGAATAATCGTAATCAAAATATTTCTTTTTTTATTTTTTTTATTATTTTCCATTTATCCTCCGAACTATTTGACAACTTAATTATATACATAATAAGTATAATATAAAATGTATTGATTTTCTATTTTTAAATTTTAATAGTATAATTATATCATAGTATATATTTAGGAGGAAAAATGGCTGAGTTTAGATACAATCCATTACTAGATGATTGGACAATTGTAAATGGTAATAGACAATATAGACCTGATATGCCGAAAGATTATTGTGCATTTTGTCCTGGTTCAAAACAAATTAAAGAAAGATATACTGTACTCAAATATGATAATGACTGGCCATCTATGATGACAAATCCACCAAAACCAGATGACATAGATACAGAATTATTTCAAACTGCTCCTTCATACGGTAAAGCAGAAGTAATATTATATTCTCCAAATCACAATGCATCTTTATGGCAATTAAGCATTAATCATCTCACACAACTTGTTAATCTATGGAAAGAAAGATTTATAGAAATAAAAAAAGATAAGCACATTCAATATATTATGCCATTTGAAAATAGAGGTAAAGAAGTCGGCACTACACAAGCTCACCCTCATGGACAAATATATGGATACGGTTTTATACCATTGAGATTAAAATTAGAACTTGAAAATTCTAAAAAATTCTATGAAAAAAATAATAAATCTTTAATTTTATCAATAAGAGATGAAGAGCTAAAAATCGATAAAAGAGTAATTTTCAAAAATGATAACTTTGTAGTATTTTTACCATTCTACACAGATTTTCCATATGGAGCCTATATAGTTACCTTAAGCAACGATATTCATACATTTGAGGATTTTGACGAAAAAATTACAAGAGATTTTGCGGATATTTTGAAAAAAACACAAGGTATGTTTGATAAGCTATATAACAAACTATTCCCATATATGATGTGTATCTACCAAACACCTGTAAACTCAGAACTTGAAGAAAAATCAAAAGCATATTACAATTTCCATGTAAAATTCTATCCTCCACTAAGGGGTGAAAATTCAATTAAATGGTATGCTTCATCAGAAACAGGAGCTTGGGCAAAAACAAATCCAAGAAGAGTCGAAGATACAGTATTAGAATTAAAAGAGGCTTATAATGCATTTATAGAAGATAAAGATATAGATTGGTAATTAAAAAGGCTGAAATTCCAATTACTTTTGGAATTTCGGCCTTTTTAAAATCTCATCCTTATTCTTATATCTATATCCCAAATATACAACACTCCCACTTATTAACAAAAATATTCCAACATAGACGAAACTTGTAAGTAATGATCCAAATAACATCATTATTGAACCTAGACTTGCAATAATCGGAATAAATGTATTTGCTTTATTTTCCAATTTTATTATTTCAAATGACTTTTTATATAGCAAAATATAAATCAAATAGTTAAACACAATTGATATTTCACTAATATCACGACCATTAAAAATATTGTAATTCATTACTAAATAATGAACTAAATTCCAAAATACCACTAACATTATGAAAATGTAAACTGATTTCTTTGATATTTGAAGTTTTTCATCAATTTCAGATATGCCCCATTTATCAGAAATCATCTTCTTTTCTGCCAATGCTTGAGGTATTCTGATTGAAGCAAGACATATCCCATTTAACACACCAAGTACTGAAATAACAACAATTGTAAGTAAAACATTTCCAAGTCTATCACCTAATATTTGCTTGCCAGCAACAAATATTGCTTCATCTCCAAGTGAAATTATTTGTTCAGGACCTAATATATTATGAATGCCTATTAAATAAGTGATATAAACAATTAGTATGATAATAGGACCAACTATTAGAGCTATAGGCATATTTCTTTTCGCATTTTTTACTTCTGGAGTAATATTTAATGCAATTGTCCAACCATCAAGAGAATATGCAATCGGTACAAGAGCTGTCAACCATGTATACGTCTTAAATTCTTTTACAAAATCATTTATCATATTCCCATTATTTGCTAAAGCATCTGAATAGAAAAAACCATAAATTGCAATAGCGAATAAAGGAATTAATTTTATTACAGTAGATACATTTTGTAGAGCTGAGCCAATTTTTCTATTTAATGAATTCACAATTATCAAAAATACATTGTAAAATAAACCAAGACCTATTTGCATAGGTAAAGTAGCTTCTATGCCAAGAAGAATAAATGTATAAAGTGCTGCAGCCCATCCTAAAATAACAGAGATTGAAGGTAAATAAATGAATGAAAAAAACCATCCATATCCTTTTGCTAAATCATGTGTTAAAAATGTTTCAAAATAATTTATCACACCTCCTGATCCCGTTGCTTTTCTTGATAAAAATGAAAAGGACAATGAACCAAAAATTATACTAGTAGATCCCATAATCATTACAAGTATTCCAAGCAATAAATTTCCTCTTGTAAGTGTAAATATATCATCAGCTCTAAAATATATTCCAGAACCGATGACAATCCCTACAATCATAGTAATTGCTGTAAATAAGCCATATGTCTCACGTTTCACGATTAGCTCCTATTATAAATAATTTTTTTTATTTTTTCTATATCTCTTAATAAAAGTTTTGTTTCATCATCTGTTGGATAAGTATTCGACCAAACAAATTTGGTGCCAAGATTTTTAAAAAATTCAAACAACTCTTCTTCACTTAATATATTAAGTAATTTATATCCATCACTAATTGCTTCTAAAACTTTTAAATATCTTATAGAAATATTTGGTTTTTGTTCCTTTTTAAATGCTGGATAAATTATGAAACAATCTCCTGGTTCGAAAAATTCATGTGTAACATCTACTAATGGATTTTGAACCCAAGCATCATAAGCCCATCGTAAAAATCCATCTGCAACAAAAGATTGAACTAATGTGATATAACTTTCTCCATATTCACTAAGTACAAAATTACCAGGTTTGTGTCCAGTACATGAATATAACGAAGTAAATTGATTATTCTTTCTTCTTTCATTTCTAAATTCTATAAATTTTTCTCTATCTTTTTCATATTCAATAAATGCAACAGATGCATAATCAATATATTTTCCATATTTTTTAGTATTTTCAAAATCATTTATTGCTGCTGCAACTTTTATATCTACATTTAACTTAGCACTTGCTATTTCAATGATTTCAAATATTTCATCATTGAATCCTCTTTCATCAATTCCTATGAAAACTCTTTGAGCAATATTTTTTTCTTTAAGATGTTTGTAAAGATTTTCTAAAAAATGAAGCCATCGATCACGATACAATTTAGATTTTATATCATATTTTTCAATTACAATTTCATCATTTTTGAAATATGTAAATGATTCGTGCCAAGGAGCCATTCCATACAAGATAATTCTCTTTTCTCCTAATCCCATACTATCTGCAATTTCAATCCATTTGTCAAAATCACTAAAATCATATTTCATTTCGTCTTCAAATTTCCATTTAACCATGGAAGGATATTTAATTTCATGAATTCCATATGTTTGTCCGCCCCAAGCATCTTCACAAATTGAAGCTACTATTGCATCTCCACCTATATTCTCAAATGGTTCTAATTGTCTTTTCAATATTTCAACATGCTCATCACCAAAAGCATCAACTCCATAATATTCAGCTGATGAATATGGATATTGCCAAAGTTGGATATCAAATATTTCTTTATTTATTTCTACCAATTTATCGATAATTTCTATTCCAATTTCTTTTTCAATTTTCTTTCTTCCATCACTTAAATTAATATTTATAATTGATGATTTAGCATTTCTTGTGTGAATATCTATAAAAAATGAGGAGCTTTCTCCTTTTTTTAACTTTATACTATTAGATTGAATTAATAAATCTGAGGCTTCTGTTCTATCGATATTCTCTTTATATGGTATTGGCTCAAATGGTTTTCCTGTATATGCCAAAACTTTTTTAACAGCAAAAATATTGAAGTCTATTTCATCAACTTTATCCACTTCTAAATTAACTTCACATTCTTCATGTGCATGAATTAATATTTGGAGAATAATGTGGTCATTTTTCCATGCACTATATTTAAAAATTTCTTCTATTAAATTAAATTCATTAGAAGAAATTTCTTTATATTGTTTATTTGAATTTACAATCTTTGCATTAAATTTCATTTATCTACCTGTAGATCCTATTCCACCTGCTCCACGATCTGTTTCATCTAAACTATCTACAATATCAAATTCAACTTGTACATATGGTTGAATAATCATTTGCGCTAGTCTATCTCCTTTATTTATCGTATGCGCTTTGTCTCCATTATTTTCAAAAAAAACATGAATATCTCCCCTATAGTCTGAGTCAATTATACCAACTGTATTAGCAAGAGTAATTCTGTGTTTTATTCCTGCTGAAGATCTTGGATAAATTGCTCCAAAATATCCTTTTGGGATAGCTACTTTTATACCGGTTGGAATATTAACCACTTCATTTGGTTGTACTACTATAGGCTCTTCATTGTTACAAAACAAATCGAATCCTGCACTTCCTTCAGTAGCATATTTAGGAGTAAAGCTTTCAGTTACAATTTTTAATTTCATAAAATCCTCCAATAAAAATTGGCGAGCATGTCTATAAGCCGTGTTCTGTATTTGATAATCATCTATCTAGATGTATAGTCGCCTATACATTCAAGCAATCTACCTACCGGACCCAGCCAGCTACTGGGTTTTTATCCTAATTTGATTTTGCACCGAATGGGGTTTACATAGCCGTATAGTTACCCATACGCTGGTGAGCTCTTACCTCGCCTTTCCACCCTTACTGCATTCCTAACTTTATACTTCAACTGATTTTTCTGTTGGTTGGTCTTTCGCCGTCGAATCCTCGCCAATCGAAACTCCTTTTGTCGTTTCTCTTGGGGATTCTTGGCATGAGACCTACTTTATACTTCAACTGATTATAGGGTATAAATACCCCATAATCAGTTGAGCGCATAAGTTAGGTCTGCAGCGGTATATTTCTGTTGCTCTAGCCTTGGAGTCACCTCCACCAGACGTTATCTGGCATTCTGCTGTGTGGTGCACGGACTTTCCTCGAAACTTTTGTCTCGCGATTATCTGACATACTCGTCATTTAAATTTAACATAAATATAGTATTTTGTCGAACCTTTTACCAAATTTGTCTTAAGTATTTTTTTTCATTTTGATATTTTAATAGTGGCATATCTTTTTCTATAAATTCACTTAAAATATTTTCTACAAAATATGAAAAATATCTTTCTGAACCTTCATGACTTATATCTATTAAAACTAAACCTTTTTCCATAGCATCCATTGCATAATGATGCGTAATATCCCCTGTTATATATACATCAACATCTTTTTGTATAGCTTCATTTACAAAATCCATTCCAGATCCTGTAACTAATCCAATTCTAGAAACCTTACTTATTTCTCCATAAACTATTATTTTATCTAAATTTAAATTTTCTTTTATTTGTTTTACTAAAGTTTTAAAACTAATATCTACATTACTGAAATCTCCATAATATAGGTCTTCACCCATTTCTTTTATGATTCCATCTGAATTAAATCCCATTCTATGTAAAATATATTTATTAAATCCCTGCATATCCGATGGAGTGTGACTTGCATATATAACAATATTATTTTGAATGGCTTTTATTATTTTCTTTCCTTTGAAATGATTTTTATCAATAGAATTAATTCCTCCAAATATCAAAGGATGATGACAAAATATTAAATTGCATCCATTTTCTATTGCATAATCAATTACTTCTGGTGTAATTTCAAGTGTTGTTATTATACCTTTTAACTCTTGATTAATGTCACCCACTTGCAATCCACTATTATCAAATTCCTCTTGAACACTTGGATTTATTTTATTATCAAATTTTTCTAATAAGTCTTTAATTTGCATAATAAATTCTCCATATTATTAATTTTATTTTCTAAATCTTGAATTCTTTTTTTTACTATTTCAGTATCTTTTTCTTTAATATTATTGATTACTGTTTTTGCATGATTTAATTCTCTTTCAATATATTGAATTGTAAGTCCATCTTTATTTTCTATATTTTTTTCACCATAAATATAATAATCTTCATTATCATATTTCCTTACATCACCAATATATTTTGTAACTATAATAGTATAAATGAAATTTTCTTCAAGTACATTTGCTTCATCAATTATTTCAAAACCCTGTGAATGTAAGAATTTTCTCAAATGTTCAAGAGAATTATTTGCTTGCAAAATAAGTTTATCTGCTGATTTTGCTAAGTCTATTCCATTTTCAATTATTTTCGAAATTAAATATCCACCCATTCCTGAAATAATTATCTGTTCTATATTTTTTGGAAGATTCTTAATTCCGTCAGTTACAATCGTTTCAATATCATATCCAGAATATTCTAATTTATCAACTAATTTTTGTAAAGAATCTTTGGAAATATCTGTTGCTATTACTTTTTTAGGATTCTTTTCTTCATAGATTTTTATTGCCGTAATTCCATGGTCTGAACCAATATCTGCAACTATTTTATTTTCATCTATAAATTCAACTATTTTATTAATTCTATCCATGTTTACTCCGCTCATCTCGATATTGCGTATATATTCTATATTAAAATAAATACAATCTCAACTATTTTTTTAACACAAATTCATAATTTTATATAATTCATTATAATAAAATAAAACCAAGATTATTTTTTTCAATATTACAAATGGTTTTTATTGAAATTATAATCTTGGCATTAATTTATATTATTAAAATAAATTTAATCAATCAGTTGTTCTCCAAATATAGTATTTGAAATTTCTAATATAAATCCTTGTGGATCTCTAATTTGAACAGAAATCCATAATCCAGGTTCTTTATTTAATATTGCATTATGCTCTTCTTCTGTCAATAATTTT
>JAEZZB010000073.1 GCA_023442495.1 Bacillota bacterium | reverse complement strand
ATCCAATATCTGACTTCACCATAATAGATACCCCTAGTGCAAGAACAATCAATGCTAAAATTGAAATTATTAAATATTTTACATATTGGTTTTTATTAATATCTGTATTATTTTCATTCATTTTTACCCCCTTATACTTGTATTTAAATTATACTAAAAATAGACTTTGTACAAGTTTTTCTAATTATTAACTTTTTCAATTTTAATTTTTTAAATATTCTGTTTTTTATATTCTAATAAAGTATCAATTTATTTATTATAAAATCAAATATATTATATTTCCTATTATAATAATCTACATAATATCCATAAGGAGTAAACTTTATCTCAATATTCCCATGTATATCCGTCCTTAATATATTTATATTATGAGAATTTAATCTTGATAAAACCTCTTGACTTGGATGACCATATCTATTTTTACCTACTGAGATTATTGCATTTTCGATTTTATTTTGTTTTAAAAATAATTCTCTCGTTGAATATTTTGACCCATGATGAGCAACTTTTAGAAAATCTATTTTTTCATTAAGAATTATTTTATTCTCATTTTCTTCAATATCTCCAGTTAATAAAATTTTCGTATTATAGACTTTAAGAAGCAAAACAATAGAAGAATCATTTGAACTCTTGATACCCTTGCCATCTAAAATGACTCTAATTGAATAATATCTTCCTTTGAATATCTCTCCTTGATTTACTGCCTCACTTTTATATTTTTTAGAATTACCATATATAGAAACCACTTGTATATTTTCTAAAACTTTCTTCAAATTCCCAATATGATCCAAATCATCATGCGATAAAAATACTTTGTCTATTTTTTGTACTCTATTTTTGCGCAAATAGTCTACATAATTTTTACCGCTTGAATCTGTATTTAATGGATTTCCCCCAGTATCATAAATAATTGTTTCATTTGCTTCTCTAATCATGAAAGAATCTCCCTGTCCAACATCTATAAAATTTATAGTTACAGTTTGGAAAATTAAAGTTTTGATTGATAATGCAATTATAAAAATTAAACTTATTCTGTATTTCTTAATATTTACCATTATCCATTTATAATTAAATACACAAATTAAAAATATAAAATATATAAAAATAGACATAAATGTAAATGAATAAAATTTTATCTCAAATATATTTGATATTGACCTTATGCCAACTATAATATATTTAACTACCACAAATATCCAGTCAATTATTTTCCCAATTGGTAGAAATGGAATAGATAAATAAAAAAATCCTGAAATTAAAACATATGACATGAGAGGTATAAGTATTAGATTTGCAATGATTGAAATTAAATTAAAACTATTAAAATAATAAAGTACAAATGGAAGCGTTCCAAATTGCACTGAAATAAGGCTCATTAACCATTTTGGAATTTTCGGAAACATATTTTCCATTTTTTCATTTATATAATAAATGGAAAATATTGCACCGAATGATAAATAGAAACCTACCGAATATATGAAAAATGGATTAACTAAAAGTACGATGAGTATTCCGAAAAGTATCGTATTTATATTGTCTTTTGGCTTGTAAAGATAGATATTTAGATAATTAAATAAATACATGGAAATTACTCTAATTATAGAAACGGGGAAAGATATTATGTATCCGTAGAAAACTAAAAATCCAATCACAAATATTCCATAATATTTTTTATTTAATCCCATGTTTTTCCCAATAAAATCCAAAAATACTACCAAAATATTTATATGAAGTCCTGAAATTGCAAGTATATGTGATAGTCCTAAATCTCTAAAATCTTCAAAGAGCTTATCTTCCTCATCAGCTCCGATAATCATGGACTTCATAAATTTTGATGGTGTTGTATCTAAATTATCTTCAAAAAATATAGTAATATATTCTTTAATTTGGAACTTAAGTGTTTCTTTATGATCGATTAATTCAATTGAATCAGCTTCAAATTCATAAAATATCCTCTTAGTTTTCATGTATTTTTTGTAATTAAAAGTATTGAAATTATCTAGTGAATTAAATTTTTTAAAATGTCCATAAAGGGCTATTTCATCCATAATATCATAATTTTTTTTATAAAATACTATTGTATTTATTCTGTAGCTTTTGCCATTTATGCTTTCAACTTTTAAGGTATATCTGTTTTTATGCTCATAAGTTTTCTTATCAGTTATAGTTGCTTCTATTTTTATTTTTTTGTCTAATTCAATATCGGGATATGAAATACTTGTAAATAAAAATCCTATTACGAAAAATAATAAAGATACAATAGCAATATTTTTAGCTTTAATATAAAATATAGTTAAAATACTTATAAAAACCAATATGAAAGAAATATCGACTATAAAAAACTCATAAGATAGAATCCCCGATAAGAGCGAAATAATTAAATAAATTATCGGCCTTTTCATATACACCTCGGAGGTAAGATGAATCCATACATTACTGATATAAATTCAAATATTATTAAACGTAAATATGTAAATAATAAAACCCACATAGTCCTAAAAGACGATATACTTTTAGATTATAAAAAATACAATATAGAACCTGAAACTTTATTTATAAATAAGGAAATTCCTTCTGAAATTTATGATTCAAGTTTGGGTAGAGCTTATGTAATAGATAAAAAACCTCAAACCGATTTAGTATCAATGTATCTAGACTTTGAATTTAGACTTTCAATATTAAAGTCCATAACTTCTAGACTTCTCATTAAATCAGTTTTAAATAAGTACTTTATCCTAGAACCAATAAATTTCCAAACTACCAAGAAAAATTCTTCATTTGAAGTCAATGCAATCTATTTTGAAAATGAAGCAAATGAGATTATTAAATATCTAGAACAAAATATCAACACTTATATTACATACGGACTAGATATATATTCAAATAAAGAAAACAATAAAACACGAATAGAAGGATTGTGTGAAACAGAATATACACCATATACTGTAGCCAATCTAAGTGAATTAAAGGAATTTAAAATTATAGATTTCTCTTTTAATAATCAAGGTATAAAATTTACATATTCTGTAATATAATTATATAAAAGGGGGCTACATAAAAACTGCCAACATAATTACATTTTGTTAATAGTTTCCCTGACTCCTCCTTTTATTATTTTATTTCAAATATTTCCTTAAATTCATCTATATATCTGTCAAGCTTATTCATAATAGCTTTCTGCTTTCTAAAAAACTGTCGACTAGATATATACAATTTATCTGCTGCTTGATGAACATTTACGTCCTTATTGTATCTTAAATTCAGTAAACACTTTTCATCTTCATCTAACTGCAAAAAAAGCAAGTTTCTAAGTTCTACCTCTCTACTTGCTCTTTTAAAATCACTCTCTTTAGTTTTAATATATGTTTCATCCTCTTCATGTACAATCACATCTTCTAACATATGTCTTTCAATTATCTCAATATTTTTATTGTAATTAGAAAAAATTCTCTTTATCAATTTTATGTTATTATTCATTAATATATATTACAGGGCATAACCCCCCTATATATAGGATATATAATAAATTAAAGGTGAGCTTTATACAATATATATTGATATCTTATACTATAAAACACACAAAATTAATAAAATAAAGCGCTTTTGTTAATTTTATTTAACAATCATACGCTTTATCTTTATTTTAGACAAATCTGATTATTCTATATTTTTACTATACATTATTGATTTTTGGTAAATGTATCCCATTAATTTTCTATATTTTTACTATACATTATTGTTTTTGATAAATGTATCCCATTAATTTTAATAAAAATTAAGAAATCTTTGGGGCACAATTTCATTTTTTTTATATGTATTGTAATTTTAAATAAAATCTTTGGGGCACAATTCCATTTTTTTTATATGTATTGTAATTTTAAATAAAATCTTTGGGGTACAATTTCATTTTTTTTATATGTATTGTAATTTTAAATAAATTTAATTATAGAAAATATATTTTTATTGATATATCAGTATATTAAAAATTTTATTTAATGCTATATACATAATCGCTCCTCTTCAAATGATATTTATCACATTTTCAACCGTAAGTTGTTTTTTCGCTCTACTTTTATTTTATAATCAACTGATTTTATATTCTATTAATCATTCTTAAATTATATAATATTCTTAATTAAAAATTTGGGAGTTAAGTTATGGAAAGTAAAAATGCAAAATTTAGAGATAAAATTACATTCTTTGTAAAAAGGGTTTTGCCATATCTATTTGAAAAAGATTTAAGATTTAAGGTTATTGCAAACGCAATTACTGGGGCACTTCACCCAATACTTACAATATTCATATTGAAATATATATTTAATATGGTTGAACAAAATCGAAGTGTAAATGAAATAATCTTAGCTACATCTATATTTGCAATAGCTTTTTTAATATCTATAGTAGCCAATAAAATTTTGTCTGAACAAATCTCTATATTGTTATTAAATATAAGAATGCTATACTTTTTAGATTTTTTCAAAAAAATATTAGAAATTGACTATAAATACACTGAAGATTCGCAAACTGAACTAACAATCAATCAAGCTATTAATTCTATTAGTGGAGATAATGGAGGTTTTCAAAAAGGTCTTATAACTTTTTCTCAAGTAATGGTTTCATTTCTAATAATTTTAGTGTTTTCAATTGTTTTAATGAAACAATCGCCATTTATTGTTTTAATAATAATATTGAATCTAATTGTAAATCTGTTTTTCGCTTCAAAATCTTCTGATTATGAACAAAAAAATAAAGATAAATTAAATAATGAAAGAAGGAAATTCTCCGTATATGAAAATGTTACTTCAGATTTCAAATACGGTAAAGATATTAGAATTTACAAATTAAAAGATATCTTAATGAAAAGAGTCTTTGAATATATCGGAAATTATATAGACATTATTAAATTAAATGGAAAATATAAATTAAAGCTGTCTTTGCTTGATAATCTTTCTGTAAGTTTAGTTGATTTTATATCATTTGCAATACTTGTATATTTGAATATAAATGGTCGTATCTCTACTTCAGAATTTGTGTATATTTCAGGTATGATTGTAATCTTTTCTTCAAACTTATTAAAATTTACTACAGATTTATCCTATTTATATTCACAAATACCATATTTAATGGATACATTTAATTTTATGGATATATCCTATAATGATTATGAAAATGGAATAGATGTAAATTTTGATGGACCTATCGATGTTAAATTTGAAAATGTATCGTTTAAATATCCGGGATCTGAAAATTATGTATTTAAAAATTTATCTTTTGAAATAAATAAAGGTGAAAAAATTGCACTTGTCGGTGTAAATGGTGCTGGTAAGACTACCATAGTTAAGCTGATGACTGGACTATTTAGACCAGAATCCGGTCGTGTTCTATTAAACGGTATAGATACTAAAGATATAAATGATAAATCTCTATTTAAAATATTTAGTGCTGTATTTCAAGAAACAGAACCTATTGCCGTAACATTTGCTGAAAATGTATCTACAACTGATGTCGACATTGATTATGATAGAGTTGAGAATGTATTAAGACAAGTTGGACTTCTTGATAAAGTAAATACTTATGAAAACAGATTAGATCATAATGTACTAAAAGTAATTGAAGAAGATGGTGCTATCCTTTCCGGCGGCGAAAATCAAAAACTTATGATTGCAAGAGCTCTATATAAAAAAGATACTTCAGTAATGATAATGGACGAACCTACATCGGCACTAGATGCATTTGCAGAAGAACAGATTTATAAAGATTTTAGTTCATATATGGGCGAAAAAACAGGACTTTTCATTTCGCACAGACTTGCTTCCACAAGATTCTGCGACAAGATTTTATTTCTTGATGGCGGAAAAATAGTTGGAATGGGAACTCATGATGAATTATTAAAATCAAATACTATGTATAACGATATGTACAATACACAGAAAAAATACTATGAGGAGGCAGAAAATGAGTAGAATAAATGTCTTTAGAACTCTTTTAAAAGAAGCTTGGAAAGTTGATAAATCATATTTCTTCGTTTTAATAATGATGTCTATTTTTCAAGCTATAAAAGATTTATCTGTAATCTATTTGCCTTCATTTGTAATTGGTCTTATTGAAAGAAAATATGCTTTTAACGATATAATTTTATACATTGCAGGATATACAATTGTAATGTATTTAATTAGACAAATATTAAAATATTTCGACTATTTATTTACAATAAAGAGCAAATATCAAGATGAAGCTATGATTGCTGCTCTAGGTGAAAAGACAATGTCACTTTCATTTAAGGAATTAGAAAATCCTGAAACACTTGATCTTATACAAAGAGCGATTATGCCTCTTAGATGGGGTTCAGTGTATATGACACTATTTGCAATAAAAAACTTATTATCAGTCGTATTCACACTTATAAGTATCGCAACAATTTTAATTTTGCACAGTCCTATTTATACTTTAGTAATAGCTATAGTTATGACAATATCAATGATTACAAGAATTATTTTAGAAAAACAAATGACTATTTTAATACAGGATAATGTCCCTATAAATAGAAAATTTAGCTATTATTTTAATCAAGGAATAGGTGAAGAATTTCAAAAAGAAATGAGACTTTTCGAATTATCAAAACTTTGGATTAATAAATCACACTATTTCAATTCCAAAGTCGCAAAATGGTCGATTAAGCTTATGAAGAGTAACTCAAATATTGGAATTGTAGAAGGAATTTCAAACGCAATTATTACATTTGTTGGTATTTCATACAATGCACTTAGACTTGTAACTGACTCATTTGGACCAATTATTAGTATTGCACAATTTACTTTGATCTATAATGCAACTACTAATCTTTCTTCCAATTTACAAGTACTAGGCCAATCTCTTTCTACATTAAATACTACATTTGTACATGTTATACCGTGGAAGCAATATATAACACTTGAAGATCAAATAAATAATGGTAAAAAAATTGCTGAAGCTTTTGAATCCTTAGAATTCAAAAATGTTTCATTCACTTATCCAAATTCAACAAAACTTATACTTGATGATATTAGCTTTAAGATTGAAAAAGGTGAACGAATCTCAATTGTTGGACTAAATAATGCTGGAAAATCAACCATTGTAAAACTTATATCAAGATTTTATAATCCTGACTATGGAAAGATATTATGGAATGGTGTGGATATCAAAGAATATGAAATATCTTCATACTTTGACCAAATTTCAGCAGTTTTTCAAGATTTCAAGCTTATGCCATATACGATTCGTGAAAACATCTTAGCTTCAAAATCAAATCCAATGGAAGCAATTGATAAGGTTAATATGAGAGAAGCAATTGAAATCCTTCCTAAAAAACTTGATACCTATCTATCTAAAGAACTAGAAGAAGATGCTACAAAATTCTCTGGTGGTCAGGCGCAAAAAATAGCAATTGCACGTGCTTTAAATAAGAATGGTTCACTAATGATACTAGATGAACCAACAGCTGCCCTTGACCCACTTGCAGAAAGTGAAATATTTGAAAACTTTGCACAACTTACTAAGAATAAAACTGCAATATTTATCTCTCATAGAATGAGCTCTTCAACATTTTCAGATAAAGTTCTCGTACTAGACGGTGGAAAAATAGCCGGATTTGATACACATAAGAATCTGATGCAAGGTGATAATTTATATAGAGAATTATTTGAAACTCAAGCAAGTAATTTTGAATAATTTTTAATAAGAAAACCACATTAATTGGAATGAATTGACCCAAAAAAGTTACTTTAAAACAAATTTTTTGGGTCGGTTCAGAAAAGCCAATTGACGTGGTTTTCTATTTAATGAACGATTACTATTCAAATATTACTTTTCCATCTTTAAATTCTTTTATAGTCGCTTGGCTATATAAATCAATTCCTTCTTTTCTAAATGCTTCGCCACCTCCTTGGAATTTTTTTTCTATTGCAATTCCAATTCCAACAACTTCGGCACCTGCTTGATTACATAGCGCTTTAATTCCTTTAAGTGCTTGACCCTTTGCAAGAAAGTCATCAATTATTAAAACTTTGTCATCTTGAGTAAGGTATTTTTTAGAAACTCGAATTGTATAAGTTTTATTTTTTGTAAATGAATTGACATTGGCTTCCCACATATCATCAACTAAAGTTTTTGAATCAATTTTTTTTGCAAATACCATTGGTACTCCAAATTGTAGAGCCGTAGTAAGAGCCATAGCGATTCCTGAAACTTCTAGAGTTAAAACTTTAGTTACTTCCTTATCCTTAAAATGTTCATAAAAATCTTTACCCATTTCTATCATTAGATTTGGATCGACTTGGTGATTTAGAAATTTATCAACTTTTAATATATCTCCAGAAAGAATTACTCCTTCTTGTAAAATCTTATCTTCTAGTAATTTCATCTTTCGCCCTTTCCTAATAAATATTTTTTAATTCTTGCTTATAATTTCATTATACTTTTTTACTTTTTATTTATTTCTTATGAATACTTTCTACTTCTTTCTTTTATCTACTAAAACCAAGTTTAAGATTAGTGCTGCTAAAGTTCCTGTCGAAATACCTGATGAAAGAATCATTTTTAAAGATTCAGGTAATGAATTTAAAATTTCTGGTTTAACGGTTACACCAATTCCTAATGCAAACGCTACTGAAATTATTAAAAGTTCTCTATCACCAAGTTTGATGCTTGCAAGTGTTTTAATACCTTGAGCTGCCACAAGTCCAAACATTATAACGCCAACACCCCCAAGTACAGGTTGTGGCATTATTGAAATTAAAGCCGATAATTTTGGAAATACTCCTAGTAATGTAAGTATTATTCCCGCTAGTATCATTACATGTCTTGAAGCAACTTTTGTAAGAGTAATTAGACCCACATTTTGTGAAAATGAAGTATTTGGACCTGCACCAAATATACCTGAAATCATTGATCCAACACCGTCAGCTAATACCCCTGAGGCCACTGACTCACTTGACAATTTCGTGTGTGAAGCTTCACCAATAGCCATCATAATGCCTGTTGTACCTATTGTTGATACCACAAAAGCTGGTACAAATGACAAAGTGGAAGCTAAATCAAATTTTAATCCGTAAGCTAAAATATTTGGCATTGCAATCCATTTTGCTTCTTTAACTGGAGTTAAATCAACCATATTAAGAGCTATGCAGACAATATATCCAAATACCATACCTATAAACACAGCACCGCTTGACCAAATCCCTTTACCATAGTGATTCAGAAATAATGTAAATATCATAATTGCAAATGCTACGCCTAAATTAAGCAAAGAACCATAATCCGAAGAACCTGCTCCACCAGCCGCCCAGTCAATACTTACCGGAAGTAATGTAATTCCAATTAAAGAAACAACAGTGCCTGTTATAAGTGGTGGAAAGAATTTCATCAATGGCTTAATAAATCTTGATAAAATTATTTCTACTAAAGAACCTGTTATTGTTGCAGAAACTATACCTGCTATTCCGAATTTTGCTCCAACATTTATTGATGGATTTACAAATGTGAAGTCTGTACCCATCATTGCTGAAACCCTTGAACCTATTGGACCTAGCCCTTTTGATTGAAGAATTGTAGTTATTCCTGATGCAAAAATAGTCGCTGAAACCATAATTGAAGTTGTTGCCACATCAAAATTTAGTGCATTGCATACAACAAGTGGAACAGCTACAATTCCGGCAAATGCTGCTAAAATATGTTGGAGTGCAAGTATTAAACTTACTCCAAATTTAGGCTTTGAATCAATACCATAAATCAATTCATCTTGTTTATTATCTTCCATATTCCCTCCTATTTTTAAATACAAAAAAAGACCTCTACTCATAAAGAGCTAGAAATCTTTTAAGAAGAAATATTAAAAAATTTTCTAGCACATAGTAAATAATTTACGGTTATTTGTAGAAACGCTTCACCATATTTGAAGCATATATGAGCATGATATTCTTTATTTTTGATTAATATTAGATAAATATAGCATAAATAACTAAAATATTCAAATTATTTGTGAAATAAATGTTGATAAACTCAAATATTTGTTATATAGAGATTATTCATAAACATCCAAACCATACAAATCTCTAAATAACATATTTCCATTATCAATTCCATATTCTGTAAATTTTACAGAATTATCAGAGATTTCAATAACCCCATTTTCAATATATTTGTTAATTAAATCCTCGTATTTATACATGAAATCAATGTTAAATTTTTCGTTAATATCGGATATTTTGAAACCTTTAAGCATTCTTAAATTTAGCATAATATATTCTTTTTCTCTTGTATCTAAATCAAGTTCTTCTCTTTCTACAATAGGAAATTTTCCTTTGTCTATAAAATCGAAATATTCATCAAAATTTCTTGTATTTGTAGTGCGAATGAGATTCATATTTGCTGAAGCACCCATTCCTACTCCTAAATAATTTTTGAGTTTCCAATATTTCTGATTATGCACTGATTCAAAACCAGACTTTGAAAATGAAGAAATTTCATATTGATTAAAGCCTTTATCTCTTAAAGTATGAGAAACTAAATGATACATTTCTCTTTCTTCTTTTGGATCATAAAGCTCTATTTTGCCTTCATTAAACCATATTTCAAAATGCGTATGTTCTTTTAATATTAATGAATAATATGATATGTGCTGAATATCAAAATTTGAAACTATTTCAATATCATTTTTAAGTATTTCCATATCTTGCTTTGGATTTGCAAGCATCATATCAATGGAGATGTTTTTGCAACCAAGTTTTTTCATAATTTCAAGCTTATCAATTATAGTTTTTTTATTATGAAGTCTTCCCATTATTCTTAAAACTTCATTATCAAAACTTTGGACACCCATTGAAAACCTATTGATTCCAGCATCTAAATAAGCTTGAATCTTCTTTTCTGTAACAGATTCTGGATTCATTTCTATTGTAATTTCACAGTTTTCGTCTATTTCAAATATTTTTTTTACTTTATCAAGTATGCCTGTCATCAAGTTTTCATCAAGATATGAAGGCGTACCACCTCCTATATAAATAGTGTCTAAAATGTAATCCAAACCTTTATACATTTCAATTTCTTTATTCAAATATTCAACATATTTTTCTATTATTTCATCATGACCTATAAATGTGAGAAAATCGCAATAATGGCATTTTTTCTGGCAAAAAGGTATGTGAATATATAATCCTAATTTATCTTTCATATTTTTTCCTATTATGAATTTATCTTGAACAATTATATCACGAATTTTATATATTTAAACAAATCAAATTACTATATTCATACTTTTAATACTTATTAATTCTTGAGAGTTTTTTTGACTTTATAACTGAAATATTATTAATAAATAATATAATTAAAAAATAGATGAAGTTTTGAACTGACCTCCTCAAATTTGTTTTTATGTCCAACTTATTAGGTCAGTTCAGTTTTAACTTCATCCATTTATCTATTCTATTTTAGCCTTAAATTCATTAGAACTTTCTTTTATATCTGTCTTCTTTGGCTCTTCTAAAGATTCTTTTGGAATTTCAATTATTCCTGTTTCTTTTTTTATTTCCTTAGAACTTTTTTTATTTTCTTTAACTTCTTTAATTGCTGGATTTTCTGTAGTTTCTACAATTTCTTGAGTTTCAGAATTTTTTTGAGTTTCAGCATTTTCTTGTTTTCCTAAAGTTTCTGGAGTTACGGCATCTTCATTATTCTTTATTTCTTCTGTAGTTTCATCCCTAATTTCTTCTACAGTTTCAAGAATTTCTGAATCTTCAATTTCTACTTCTCCTTCATAAGCTCTATAGATATAGACTTTCTTTGTAGTAATTTTACCGGATAAATCAACTGCTTTAAATACTAATTCATTTTGACCATATTCTAAATCTATCTCAACTTCCTTAGTTACTTCAATTCCTGAAGCTGTTTCAAATGAAATTGCTGTCTTATCTACTCTTTCAATCAATGAATCATCGTGATATAGACTTAACTCAATTGAGTCATCTTTAGATTTTAGTCTAATCTTTGCAGTATCTGAATCTAATGCTCTTGGTTCAACCATATATTCTACAGTTGGCAATATTCTATCATAAAGAACACGTCTTACCATACTTGCTTTTATTCCATTATCAGTCACAATATCAAATTTAATATTTATATTAAATCTGTCTAATAAATCCAATTCAGCAGTAAATAAATCTGCTCTTCCTGCATAAGTTGAACCATAATGGATATCTGGATCAATTGTGAAATCTTGATAACCTAAACTCACTCCTTCAGATATTTTATTGCCATAATTATCTACTAAATATATATCCATTGATTTTACAGTATCTAATGAATTCATATATCCAATAAAACCATTCAATTTAATTTTATTATTATCTGTGTTGAAATCATCCAATACTGATAATAATGATGGAGTACTTACAAATATAGCTGGGTATGGATTTTCGTCTTCGTGTACATGGTCTGCTCCACCATGTCCTGGATGCATTTTTTCTGGATAATCATCATTAGAAAAACTTCCTGGATTTAAATTTGTACCATCAGAATAATTAATAATTATCTTAGAATCTTTTGTAAAATTATAATTAATATTTATTGAGTAA
>JAEZZB010000064.1 GCA_023442495.1 Bacillota bacterium | reverse complement strand
ACCGTCGTGTGTATCCCCCATCTTATGGATTTTACCTGAATAGAATAAGATTCTTTCAGTAACTGTTGTTTTACCAGCATCAATGTGGGCCATTATCCCGACATTTCTAATTTTTTCTAAACTAATATCTGGCACCTTTTACTCCTTATTAATTAACTAATATCTGAAATGTGCGAAAGCTCTATTAGCTTCAGCCATTCTATGCATTTCTTCTTTTCTCTTAACACTTGAACCAGTATTGTTAGCTGCGTCTAGAATTTCTTTGCTCAATCTTTCGATCATAGTTTTTTCTCCTCTATTTCTAGAAAAAGCTACTAACCATCTTAAAGCTAAAGTTTGTCTTCTTGCAGGTCTAACTTCCATAGGTACTTGATATGTTGCCCCACCAATTCTTCTAGCTTTAACTTCTAGAAGTGGCATAACATTATTTAATGCTTTTTGAAAAACTTCTAACGCTTCTTCGCCTGTTGTTTCAGCGATTTTTTCAAATGCACCATAGACAATTTTTTCAGCAACACCTTTTTTACCGTCAAGCATTACATTGTTTATAAGTTTTGTTACTACCTTATCTCCGTAAATAGGATCTGGTAGTACTTCTCTTTTTGGAACGCTATTCTTTCTTGGCACTTCTCTTCCCTCCTTACCATAAAAAATAATTCATTGGTACTCGATTTTCATCGATAAGTGCTTGTTGATATATAAATCTAAACAAAAGCACTTCATTATTAACTTTGTTAGATACTAAGCCTTCTTAGCACCATATTTAGATCTAGCTTGTTTTCTTCCTGAAACACCAGCTGTGTCTAATGCACCTCTAACGATATGGTATCTAACCCCTGGTAAGTCTTTTACTCTACCTCCTCTTATAAGGACAACAGAGTGTTCTTGCAAGTTATGTCCGATACCTGGAATATATGATAGAACTTCAGCACCATTTGTTAATCTTACTCTGGCAACTTTACGTAAAGCTGAGTTAGGTTTCTTAGGTGTTACTGTACGAACTGATGTAGCAACGCCTCTCTTTTGTGGAGAATTACTCTTTGTATTTCTCTTTTTAAGAGTATTATAATTATAACCTAATGCTGGAGTATTAGATTTTTTGCTTTCGCTCTTTCTATTATTCCTAATTAGTTGGTTAATTGTAGGCATATTATACCTCCTTTTCTTTAGATTTATATATCAACAAATGTTGATTTCAAAGGATAACTTTAATAGCTAAAAATACACGCAACTATCCATTGACTAAACTATTTTAACATTAGTAATATCTAATGTCAAGTATAGAAATAGTCTAAATCTATTTATTTTACACATTTTAAGATACAAAATTTATAAATAAAAATGACCTATTTATAATTATATTATAAACAAATCATTTTTCTAATTTTTTATCCTAATCTTATCGCATCAATTGCAGAAAGTTTAGTAGCTTTTTTTGCAGGAAGATATCCAGATATTAATCCTATTAACGCTGAGAATATAAGCGCTAATGCAGGCAGCCATACTGGAATATAACTTATTCCTCTAAATACATCTTGTGACATATAATCATTAAAGTTAGAAATATATATTTTATTTACAATCTGAGATATCACAAGAGAAATTATTATTCCTAATATTCCGCCTATAACACTTATTGACATGGCTTCAAATAAGAACATCTTTCTAATATCTTTAATCTGAGCACCTATTACTTTCATTACACCAATTTCTTTTGTTCTTTCTTGAATTGACATAAGCATTGTATTCGCAATACCGATAGCTGCTACAAATAGTGCAATTGAACCTATTCCACCAAATACTGCCTGTACTATAAGCATCTGACGTTTTTGACCGTCAATAAGGTCTTGATTTGAAAATCCTTCAAGTTTGTATTCTTCTTTTATTGTTTCAAGAACTTCTTTTACATTATTCAAATTATCTACGGTTACTTCAGCATTTGAATAGGTAATCATCTTTTTTTTCTTTTTATTGTTGTTTACAGTATTATCATTAGGATTTAGATTCTTATCAATTTTCATTTGAATTTCATTGATTTTATCTACTGTATTTCTTGATACATATATTACATTTTCACGTAAACCCTTAGTATCTTCTAATATTCCTACAAATTTCATTTTATATTCTTCATAAGTTTTACCTGTTACTTGTCCTGTAATTTTACCAGAAATATCATTTTCACCAATTCCTATAAATACTTTTTCTCTTTCCCAATCAAAATCAAATACCTGTTCAATGCCACCATTTTTTTTATCGAATTTTACAACTTCAACTTTTTTACCTACTACGAACTCACCATTTTTCAAATCTTTTAATGAAAGTCCACTTGTAGTTTTAACATCCTCTGTTATATAGTTTTTTGGAAAAACTAAAACTTCTCCATATATTTCAAGATCTTTTGATTTTAATTGGAGTCTTTGATCTAATGTCTCTACCGGAAGTACTGATTTTACATGCGGTATATTTTGTATCTTTTTCAGAATCTCATCGGTTATTATTCCTGTCGTCGGTTTAGATTCTGTATTTTCTGGTCCAAAGTAATTTGTTGAATACAACTTAATCGTATTAAATGCACCCTGTGATTCTATAAATGATTCTTGTTGCTTTTGAAAACCAAAACCAATTGAAAGCATTAAAATTATTGACACTGCTCCAATTACGACTGATAAAATAGTCAAAAATGTTCTTGATTTTCTTCTGAACAAATTACTAAATGCTAATTTGAATAAATCAAAATTATTCATTTAAATCTAAAAATTCTTTATCTTTTTTCTTTTTTGCTCGACGACGCGCAAAATATGCAATTATAATTATAACTATTGCTAATCCAATCCACAATGAAGGTCTTTGATATAGTGGTGTATATCCCATATTATCATCTATCAATCCTACTTCATCCGTATTAATTCCAGGTTCCGTAACATCAATTTCTTCTTCAACTTGAGCCTTAAATGGTATTTCTTCTTTATGTGCCGTTCCTGTTGAATCTTCATAAGTTATTATTACATTTCCTATAATTTCTCCAGATTTATTCGGGATAATATCTGTATTAAAATTATCTGATGAACCTGGCGCAAAATTACCTACAAAATATCTTTGACTTCCGCTTGTTGTAAAATCATTACCTTCTACTGTTACCATAAAAGTAGTTAGTGTATCTTTACCTATATTATAGAAATCCATATTTAGATTAACTGGTTGTCCTACAAATCCTTCTGAAACTGTTACATCTCCATAAAGAATTTTTGATGCTTGTACTACAGGGACACCAATAACTTCATTGGCTGTAAATTCATTTCCATCGGCATCTTCATATTCAAATCTAATTTCCATTGAATAATTTTGTGCCTGCACATTTGATGGTGTCTTTAATGTGATTTCTTTTGAAACTGTATATTCTGGATCTATCCTTCTTATATAAAATGTATTTGATGAATTTACTGGAATAAACACTGATCCAGATGCTTGTTCTCCATTTGCCCCTATTGTTGAGCTTGAACCATTTAAAGTAATTTTAATATTTCTAACAGACTTTTCACTGTTTGTATTATAGAATGTAAGATTCAATTTAAATTCTTCGCCCGCCTTTACCATTTCTGGCGTTAATTTATAATTTGAAACAATTAGCTTTGGTTTGTTTTTTACAGATATTTGTGGAACCTCTGGTATTATTTCGTTATCCATATCATTTTCTCCTATATCACTTCCCCCAAATTGTGGAATATATTCATCTTCCGTTTCTCTTTCTGTTTCTTTTTCCGTTTCTTTATTAGTCTCTTTTTCTGTTTCTTTTTGGCTTTCATTTTCTTTTTTTAAAGATAAAAAACTATTCTTCAATTTTTGATCTGAATCCACCGAAAATATAATGTTTGATTTTTTTTCTTCAATATTTTTTAACAAGTTTAGATTTTTTGTTTGAAACAAATTTTCATCTATTTGTTTTATCAATATATCTGATTTTAAAATTGTAGTTACTAGTAAATCATTTTCATTTATTTTATTTAGTAATAATCTTGAAACTACATTATCTGAAACCATAAGTTTTGATATATCTTGTTTCAACTTTACGTTTGATACTAAATAGTTATATCCCGGCTTTATTTTATTTTCAAGATATCCTTTTTGTATAAGGTATTCTCTTTCTTCTAAAGTTCTACTTTCGTCATATAATTTAAAATCAATGCTTTTAAATTGTATTTCTTCTTCGCCTTTATTAACTATTTCTGTTATTAAAACATATTTTTTATCTATCTTTAAATCTTTCTCTTTAACAACGCTTTTATTATCTAAGTCATAGAGGAAAGTATTTATTTCTAAAAAATTTGATAATTCTATTCCGTTATCTGCCATTAGTCTATCTCCTTGGCTAAAACATTATGGATTTTTTCTATTTGACCATCTCTCATATGTAAAAGTCTGTCTGCATATTCTGTCATTTCTTCATCGTGTGTTACTATTATGACTGTTTGATTGTTTTCCTTAGATATCTGTTTAATTAATTCCATGATTTCATAACTAGTATGTGTATCTAAATTACCTGTTGGTTCATCAGCAAATACAATTTTGGGATTTCCTACAAAAGCTCTTGCAATTGCCACTCTTTGTTGCTGACCACCCGATAATTGATTAGGCTTATGATAAAGTCTATCTTTTAATCCAACCTTAATCAAAATATCTTTTGCCATCTTTTCTCTTTTTTTCTTTTCTACACCTTTAAACATCAAGCCAAGACTTACATTCTCCAATGCGTTCAATGTAGGTATCAAATTATACGTCTGAAATACAAATCCAACATTTAAACTTCTAAACAATGTAATTTGTGATTCATTCAATTTTTCAAGATGAATATTCTTAACTATAATCTCACCCTTATCTGGTTTTTCTAGTCCTGCTAATGCGTTTAAAAGTGTTGATTTACCAGACCCCGA
>JAEZZB010000055.1 GCA_023442495.1 Bacillota bacterium | reverse complement strand
CCTATTTATAAAGTTATTACTGGAGATGAAAATTCAGCAGATCAAATGGCACATTTTACTAATCAATTCGATAAAGTCGCTACAGAATTAAATTGTGCAGTAATTTATGCGCACCACCACTCTAAGGGAAGTCAAGGAAGCAAAAGGTCTATGGATAGAGCTTCGGGCTCTGGTGTATTTGCAAGAGACCCTGACGCATTACTTGACCTTATACAGTTAGAATATGATGACAAAATGAAAGCTATTGAAGAAACAAAAGCAGCTTCATTATATCTATCAAATAAAATAAAGGTTAAAGATATTGAGTATTATAATAGCAAAGTTACAGCTAATCATGAAGCACTTGAAACTAAAATGAGATATCATGCAGAACAAGTGTTTTCTAAAAATGAACTTATAAAATTTGAAGATGATATTACTAGTATTAAAGAAGCTGCAAAAAATAAGACTGCTTGGAGAATTGAGGGAACTTTAAGAGAATTTAGAAGCTTTGAACCTCTTAATATTTGGTTTAAGTATCCAATTCATGAGATTGACTTCAATAATACTTTAGATAGGGCAATCCCTGATGGTGAAAGACCTGCATGGCAACAAGCAATAGATGCCAGAAAAGATCCCGAAGAAAAGAAAGAAGAGCGTAAAAAGGAACTTGAACTTGCTTATGAAGCTTGTGCTGTAGATGGAAATGTTACAGTAAATGATTTAGCAAATTATATGGGTGTAACAAAAAGGACTGTTTGGAATCGAATAAAAGAACATAAAGGATACAAAACCATTCAAGATAAACCAGGTCAAGAAACATTAATTATAGAAAATAAACATTAATTATACAATATTGTAGGATGTGAAATAAAGAAAAAAACATGTTGTTTTCATACCCCCTAAAAATCGGTAGGGTGTGAAATTAGGGTATGAAAAAAACGTTATTTATGTTTTTTTCATAGGGGTGTGAAATTAGGGTATGAAGAAGGAAAAAAACATGTTTTTTGCACATGAAGAAAAAAACATATATATATATATAATTATTTTCTTCATACCCCCTAATCGGGGGAGGTGATTGTGAATGAAAAAAGGGCGTCAAGCTCCGCCCTTTTATTCATGCACGACCATCACCTAAGAAAAATTTTCAAAGGAGAAAAAAAATAAAAATGAGTGAAAAAAATAACAAGTACAAAAACAAAAAAAGTACATATAACGGAATAACCTTTGATTCTAAAAAAGAAATGAATAGATATAGAGAACTAAAACTATTAGAAAAAGGTAAGGCTATAAAAAATCTTGAGTTACAGCCTGAGTTCTTACTTATTCCGACCCTAAGATATAAAAACAAAAAAACTGATAGAAAGACAGTATATAAGGCTGATTTCAAATATGAAGATAACAAAGGTCGGATAATAGTTGAAGATGTTAAAGGTTTTAAGACTGATGTATATCAAATTAAAAGAAAACTACTTATTCATAATATGAGACAAGGTTTTTATGGCTATGAATTTGAGTTTAAGGAGGTGTGATGAGGCATTTTCAACACTAATAACTTTGATGAATAAAAAGAAAATATAAAAGGAGATTACAAAAATGACAAATAAAGAATTAGGCAACCTATTAAAATTATTAATACCAGATATTGAAGAGGAGGAAGAATGAAAATATACTTATACGATGGTCATTTAGGAGGATTGTATCTATCACTTAGAAATGATTTAGACGATATATGCCCTCAATGTGGTGACAGTGATTTTTTAATAGAAGAATACGATATAGACGAACATGATGAATGGGGTGAAGATATTGAATATGTTATTAATAATTTACTATATGTGGTTATGAATAACAGTTATTCAAGTGAAGTTTTTTATGATTTAATAAATGATTTAGAAAACATCATAAAAGATTTACACTCAGCAGACAAAACAATAGATAAAGATAAATTATTAGAAACAATTCATTACGCACAAAAAAGAGTAATTGAGGGACTTTTATGGTTTGTAGATACTTTAGGTGATGTGGAGGTGGAATAATGATACTTGATGTTGCTTGTGGTAGCCAGATGTTTTACTTTGACAAAGAAAGAGATGATTTAATAACTGTGGATATCAGAAAAGAAAAATTTGAAATACACGGCAAAAAGGTGAATGTTAATCCTGATATAATTGGCGATTTTACAAATCTGCCTTTTGAGAATAACACTTTTCATCATGTAGTCTTTGACCCTCCGCATTTAATTTCTCCAGGTAAAAACTCTATCATGTATGCACAATATGGCGGGTTGAATAAAGATACTTGGCCAGAGTTAATCAAAAAAGGATTTGAGGAGTGCATGAGAGTGCTAAAACCGAATGGCACTTTGGTATTTAAGTGGAGTAATCACGATATTAAAATAAAAAAGATATTAGAGATATGCCCATTTAAGCCTTTATATGGACATAAAAGAGGTGAAACTATTTGGATGATTTTTATTAAATTAGACGAGGAGGGATTGTGAAGTATATTCAACTTGCAGATAAATATACACGCATTACAACAGAAATAGCATATGTTGAAGATTTAATCAAACATGATAGCGATTTAGCTCTTGTAAGACAACTTGAACAATTAAGAAAAGAGCAAAAGGAAATTACATCTCTGATAGATGAGTATAATGGAGTAAAAAAATAATGACTATAGAAGAAGTGAAAGAGTGGCTTAATAGAGCCTACAGAATAGATGAGGAAATCGAAAGAGAAAAAAAAGAATATATTAGACTTGATGAT
>JAEZZB010000043.1 GCA_023442495.1 Bacillota bacterium | reverse complement strand
GTTTTAACTCCTACATTTGGAATCCCAAGCGCATATATAAATGCTGAAAGTTTAACATGTTTAGAATTTTCAATTGATTCAAGTGTTTTTTTCACTTTTTTATCTTTAAATCCTTCAAGTTTATATAAATCCTCTGCCGTTATATCATATATTTCATCAAGTTCGGAAATATCCAGTAATTCAATCATCTTTTCAATTGTCTTTTCGGATAAACCATCGATATTCATAGCTTCTCTTGAAGCAAAATGAGTCATTCTTGCATTCATTTGAGGTTTACAATCCAATGCATTTGGACAATATATATGAACATTGTCATATATTAATTTAGTATTACACGCTGGACAATATTTAGGTTTTTCAATTTTAGTAGTATTAGTCAAATCTTCATCTATTGATGTAAGTATCTCTGGTATTACATCATTTGATCTTCGAATAATTACCTCTGATCCAAGTCTTACTTTCTTTCTTTGAATATCATCATAATTATTAAGTGTAGCTCTTTGTACAGTTACCCCATCAATATCTACTGGATCAAGTAGTGCTACTGGGGTGACTTTACCAGTTCTACCTACATTCCAAATAACTTCCTTAACAATTGTCGTGTATTTTTCAGCTTCAAATTTATATGCTATTGCCCATCTTGGAAATTTATTAGTATAGCCTAGTACTTCTCTGGTTCTAAAATCATTTATTTTAATTACTACGCCATCTGTAAGAACATCAATTTCTTTTCTCAATTTACCGATTTTTTCAATAACTTGTATAAGTTCTTGGAAATTAGTAACTTTTTTTAAAAATGGATATATCTTAAATCCATTTTCTCTTAAAAAAGCAAATACACCTAATTGTGAGTCTATCATTTCTTCTTGCATATATGTTACATTATATAAATAACATTCTAAATTTCTTGATTTAGTTACTTTAGGGTCCAAATTTCTTAAAGCACCTGCTGCTGCATTTCTAGCATTTTTAAGCTTATCTTCATGTAATTCATTGTATTTTTTTAGCTCAGATAAAGGCATAACACCTTCGCCAGAAACTTCAATTAATCCCTTATAATCAATCGTGTTAGGAATAGTTTTTATAGTCTTAACTTGAGATAAAATTTCTTCTCCTATAACTCCTGTACCTCTTGTAGCTGCATTTATAAGTTTTCCTTCATTGTATGTTAAATTAATTGTTAGTCCATCAAATTTCAATTCAACTATATATTCAATTTCTGGTAATTTTTCTGAATTAAAATTGTTATATTCATCACGAAGTTTATTTGCTCTTTGCATCCAAGCTTCGATTTCTTCATATGTTTGAGCTTTATCAAGTGAATAAAGTCTTCCTAAATGTGTATGCTTGACAAATTTATCTAATACTCTATCCCCGACTATTTGAGTAGGTGAATCATCTAATATAAAACCTTCTGACTCTTCTAAATCTTTTAATTCATAATACAATGCATCATATTCAGAATCTGAAACCAATGGTTCATCAAGTGTGTAATAATGATAATTAAGTTCTTTTATTTTATCTATTAATTCTCGCATTCTTTCCATAATAGCCTCAAATCTTTTTTAGTTTTGCAAGTTTTGCATTGAGTTTTTTAAGTCCCGCTGTATCAAAATTTACAAGTAGTTCATCTCCATCTGATTTTGCATTTATAGATATTACCATTCCCTTACCGAATTTCTTATGCATTACTGTATCACCAATATTAAAATTTAAATTAAGCGAGTCCTCAAATCTCTTTTTCTTATCTTGAATTTCTTTACGTATTCTCTCTCTTTTCATTTCAAAAGAATCAAAAATATCAGCAAATGAAACTATTTGCCTTGTTTCAAATTTAGGTTTTTCCTCATCTAGATAATCAATAATTTCATCTATAAATCTAGATCTTTTTGTATATGAACTTCTTCCATACATTGTTCTTGTAGAAGATGATGATATGAATAATTTTTCCTTTGCTCTAGTTATTGCAACATAGCAAAGCCTTCTTTCTTCTTCAAGCCCCCCCTCTTCCATTGTTCTTAGACTTGGAAATAGTCCATCTTCCATTCCCACTAAAAATACCACATCATATTCAAGTCCCTTTGCTGAATGAATAGTCATTAAGCTTATCCCTGAAGATTCATCAGTTTTATCTACATCTGATAACAAATTTACATTTTGTAGATAGTCATAAACTGTAGACCCTTCATGAGTTTTTTCAAACTCAGCAACAGCTGTAATCAATTGCGCTATATTTTCAATTCTTGATGTATCTTCTACTTTCTTAGAAGATTTTAACATTTTGGCATATCCTGATTTTTCATATATTTCTTCAACTAAATCAGTAACTAAATAATCATCAATAAGATTGATAAATGCTAACATTTCATTTCCAAAGTCACGAAGTTTTTTAACAGTATTTTTTGATAATTCATTTGAAATAGCATCATCAAAAATAGCATCAAATATGGATTGATTAGTTTGATTCGCGAAAAATTCTAAATTGTTTAATGTTGTATCCCCAATCCCTCTTTTGGGAAGATTAATTATTCTTCTAAGAGACAAGTTATCATCTGGATTTGCAATGAATTGAAGATATGCAAGTATATCTTTAACTTCTCGTCTATCATAGAATTTTAAGCCACCTACAATTTTATGAGGAATATGATTTTCCATTAATTTTTCTTCTAGAATTCTTGACTGTGCATTTGTTCTGTAAAGTATTGCCATTTCTGACAAGTTATATCCATGATGCTGCATTTGTTGAATCTTAAGAACTATATCAGCTGCTTCTTCATATTCTGAAGAAGAATTTCTATAAACAGGTTTTTCCCCAACTGAATTATCAGTCCAAAGATTTTTTTCTTTTCTTTCAATATTATTTTTTATTAAAGCATTTGCTGCATCTAGAATTTTAGTAGTTGAACGATAGTTTTGTTCTAATAAAACAACTTTTGCATTCTTGAAGTCTTTTTCAAAATTCAATATATTTGTAATATCAGCACCTCTCCATGAATATATAGATTGGTCACTATCCCCAACTACGCAAATATTTCTATGAACTTTTGTGAATAGCTTTATTAGCTCATATTGTGATTTATTAGTATCTTGATATTCGTCTACAAATACATATTTAAACTTATGAGAATAAAAAGATAAAGTTTCATCATCTTTTTTTAATAAACTTATAGTTTTTAAAATTAAATCATCAAAATCTAATGCATTATTTGCTTTCTTTCTTTTTTCATATTCATCATAAATTTGAGCGATATTTCTTTGTTTTTCATAAAAAGCTTTTTCATGCAATTCATTTGGTTTTATAAATTTATTTTTACTGTCCGAAATTACATAAATTACTTCAGAAGCAGATAAAAACTTTTCATCTATTTTCAAATCTTTCATGATTTGCTTTATTAATTGTTTTGAATCTTGAGTATCATAAATGGTAAAATTTTGTTTGTAGCCAATTTTTTCAATATTTCTTCTAAGTATTCTAGAACAAATACTATGAAATGTTCCAATCCACATATGTTCTACATTTTTTTCAAGAAGTCTTGCCACTCTATCTTTCATTTCATTGGCAGCTTTATTTGTAAATGTAAACGCTAAAATATCGAATTCTGAGGCTAATTTATTTTCAATCAAATAAGCAATTTTTCTTGTAAGCACTGTAGTTTTACCAGATCCTGCCCCTGCAAGTATTAAAATTGGGCCTTCGGTAGTAATTATAGCCTCTTTTTGTTCGTTATTAAGATTTCTAAGTAATACTGACATTTTACCCCTTTTCTAATCCAAGATTTGGTATTACATTCAATTTTAAATCATCTGGACCATATTCCAAATAATTATAGTATCCAGCTGCAGCAATCATTGCCGCATTATCTGTAGAAAGTGATAATGGTGGATAATAAAATTTCACATCTATTTCTTCTAATTTTTTACTTAGTTCATCTCTAAGCGGCTTATTTGCAGCAACTCCACCTGATAGCACAAATTTGTTATATTTTTTTTCTTCAACAAGTCTAATTGATTTTTCTACCAATACATCAATAACTGCTTGTTGAAATGATGCGGCTACATCATTTATATTAATTTGATTACCACTCATTTTTTCTTTATTTAAATAATTAAGTACTGCAGTTTTAAGTCCACTAAAACTAAAATCGTAAGAATTTTTTTCAAGCATAACTCTTGGAAATTCTATTGCATTTGGATTTCCTGACTCTGCCGCTTTTTGAATTGCTGGTCCTCCAGGATAACCAAGCCCTAATGACCTTGAAACTTTATCAAAGCTTTCTCCGGCAGCATCATCTCTTGTTTGACCAATAACCACATAATCCGTATGTGAGAGCACTTCTACAAGATAAGTATGCCCTCCCGAAACTACAAGTGAAATAAAAGGAGGTTCTAGCTCTTCAAATTCTAAATAATTGGCACTTATGTGACCTTCCATATGATTTACACCAATTAAGGGTTTATCAATTGCAAGTGAAAGACCTTTTGCATATGAGACTCCTACAAGCAGAGCTCCTACAAGACCTGGACCTTTTGTTACAGCGATTAGATCAATATCCCTAAATGTCTTATTTGCTTCTTCTAGTGATTCCTTAACTACATAATTAATAGCTTGTAGATGTTCTCTAGATGCTATTTCTGGCACTACTCCACCATATTTTCTGTGTGTTTTTATTTGGCTAAATACCGTATTTGATAATATTTTATTTCCATTTTCTATAACTGAAACTGAAGTTTCATCACATGATGATTCTATACCAAGTGTAATGAATTTTCCTTTCATTAAATCTGTCATAATTACTCCATTCTAAACCGATTTAATCTTCTAATTTACCCTTTTGCATAATATATGCATCTTCTCCAAAACCATAATAGTTTTTCCTAGTATATAATATATCTAAACCAAATTTTTTATATAAATTAATAGCAGGTTTATTTTCTACATGTACTTCAAGATATATAATTTGTTTTTTCTTCATTCTTCTTATCAATTCAGTCATAATATCTGAAGCATAACCACGTCTTCTATATTCGGGATGAATTGCAAAATGATTTATATTTATCTCATCAAGATAATCACTATAAAACATATAACCAATTAATTTATTATCTATCTCAAGACCGATAGTTTTGTTATGCTCTCCTTCAAACTCAATAAAAAAAGCTTGAATTGGCCATGGATTAGGAAAAAACTTTTCTATTTCTATTAATATATCTATATCTTTTTCTTCAAGATTTCTAAAATATTTATTTTCCAAAACTAATCTCCGCTTGCGACTTTCTTAAATAATTTGGCGTGATATCAAATGTACTATCTATTTCACCTTTTTCAAATTGTTTCTTCGCAAGTATAGCAATATTTTTTGAAATTCCATTGTTTAATCCAGGATGTGCTAATCTTATATTCGAAGCGTCTTTGATACTTAAAGGAAGTTTTCTAATCGCTTCTCCAACAATTGTAAGCTTATCTAATCCTTGTATTCTTTTTTCAAGTTCCTGCTCTTCAACTATTTCTTCAAATTTCATTTCTAATTCTCTATTATTCCATTTATAAAGACCTGCAAAATATCTTTTCCCTCTAGCATCAATAATAGAAAGTACATAATTGTCGTTTAAAATTGAATAAGCCATACCTTTTAATGTTGATATACCAATTATTGGCTTATCTAGAGCTTGAGCCATAGCTTTTAATGAAGTCATACCTATTCTAAGACCTGTAAATGATCCAGGTCCTTTTGCGATTGCAAATAAATCAATATCACTTGCTTTGATTTTTAAATCATCTAGCATTCTTTTTATAAGTGGAATTAACATTTCTGAATGAGTTTCTTTCTGATTAATACTTGAATCTGCAATTATTATATCATTTTCTAATATGCTTATTGAGGACATCATAGTTGATGTGTCGACTGCTAAAATTTTCATTAAAACTCTCCTATTTCAGAAACTCTATTACTGCTTCCTTTAATTTCAATTAATCTTTCATTTTCTATTTGAGTAATTTCAATCTCAATAATATCATCTGGTAAATAATCTCCACCCATTTTTGCCCATTCTATAAATGTAATACCATCTGGATAAAAGTATGTCTCGTAATCTATTTGCTCAAGTTCGCTAGGATTTTCAAGTCTATACAAGTCCAAATGGTTTATTTGATAATCTCCATCATAAATATTAACTATAGAAAATGTAGGAGATGTTACATAATCATCAATGCCCAATTCTTTTGCCAAAAATTGAACTAATGTTGTCTTTCCCGCTCCCAAATCTCCAATAAGAGATATTACATCTCCATTTTGTAATTTCTTAGCTAATTTTATTGAAAACTTTTCTAATTCGTCTAAATTTTTAACTTTTATTTTCATAATTCTTCCTTATTCACAATTATAATAATTATATCAAATATAGTGATATTTTAAAATGAACAATT
>JAEZZB010000023.1 GCA_023442495.1 Bacillota bacterium | reverse complement strand
TAAAATCACGTTCAACTTGCATGTGTTAAGCACGCCGCCAGCGTTCGTCCTGAGCCAGGATCAAACTCTCAAATAAAAGTTTAATCTAGCTTATTTTTTTGAAATTATTCAACTCAAAAGTTTTGACTTATTTTGTTGTTTAGGTTCTTTATATTTCGCCACTTAAAATCTTCTTTTTTGTGACGACTTATATATATTACCACCGATTAAAAACTTTGTCAAGCTTTTTTTATTTATTTTAATTTGTTTTGCTAAACAATTAATATAAATCATGGGTAACTTCCAATATAATATCAAGTGAAAATAATTTTGTCAAGTTTTTTTTATTTCTATTGCTAATTCTTTTATTTTCTTTAATTTATAGGCAACTGACGATTTCCCAATAGGTTTTTTCATTAATTTTCCTAACTCTTTTAATCCTAAATTTACATTATTTTTTCTTAAATAGGCAATTTCTTTTAAATTTTCCGGTATAGCATTATTTTCTTCTAATATATTTATATAATGTATGTGTTCAACTGCTGTTTGTATCCTTTTGTTTTCATTAGCAGATTCAAAATTCATTCTTCTATTAATATTATTTTTAATATCTTTTTCAACTTTTATATTTTCAAATTGTAACATTGCGTTTTGAGCACCTATTATATATAAAAATGTACTTATTGTTTCTGAGTTTTTAAAATACACAATATATTTTTGTTTTCTTTTATTATAAAGAGCTTCTATATTTTCTGTTTCCAATACTACTGTAAGTAAATCTACATCTTCTACATTTGAAAATATTAATTCCAAATGATAGTTCTTTTGTGGATTTACCATACTTCCAGAACCTAAATATACTCCTCTTAAATATGCAGAAACTCCAGCTTTTGAACTTTTAATTCTAGAATAAAGCGTCTTTAATTCTGTAGTATAATTTCCGTATATATCGAAACCACTATCTGCAATGATCCTATTCGCAATGTTTTCATCTTCTACAATTATGCCAAAAAGTCCATCTTTCATAATATTGTTGTTTTCAACTTTAGAAATAGAAGACTCGTAATCATAAAGATAGTCTATTAATAAATACACTCTTTTAGCTACATATTCACTTTCTGTAAAAAAGTTAAGATTAATAAAAGCATTTCTAATAGAAATGCTTGCATTTGTTTTTAATATTGACGATAATTCGAGCAGCGCTTCAAGTTTTGAATTTAATTTCAGACTTGACAGCTCTTTTTTTACATTATTTGAGAACGACATTATTTTTCCTTTATATTTCTATAAAACTTCATGGCATTTTTTACCATATTTTTTTCAGAATCGTGTTTTAACAAATGTAACGCTTGATTGTATTCTATAAAATCAGCTAATGAAAAACCTTCTTCTTTTTGAGGGATTAATTTTCCGCCCTCTAGACTCATTAAATAATAATCTACTCTTTTAGATACCTTGTCACCATTTTGATTGTAGTAATAATATCTAGCATAACCAACTTTTTTTAGAATTTTAGCATCTATTCCTGTTTCTTCATTAACCTCTCTTATAGCGGTTTTCGCGGTGGTTTCATCAGTTTCTATTTTTCCTTTTGGAAGAACCCAGTCGCCATAATATTTTTTCAAAAGCAATATTTTATTTTCATGTATAACAACACCGCCAGCGCTATGTTCTTTCATTGGACCACCTACTTTCTATTTAACATCAAATTTATCTATCTAATGTATATTTTACCAATTATTTTCTTGTCTATGATAAATATTTGAATTATATTTTTCTTTTAATATTTTATTTATCATTTCCGATATAACTACAGATCTATGTTTACCACCTGTACAACCTATACCTATAACTAAGTGACGCTTCCCTTGATTTATAAATTCAGGTATAACTTTTTCAATTAAATTTATTACTATATCGATAAATTCACTTGTAATAGGAAATGAAATTACATAATCTATAACTTCCTTATCTTGACCCGTCTTATTTTTTAAATCATGTATATAGAATGGATTGTCAATAAATCTAACATCAAATAAATAATCTGCTTCTTTTAAAATACCATATTTGTAGCCGAAACTTACTACCTGAATTTTAAATTCTTCTTTTTCCCCTAAAACAAATATTATCCTATTTTTTAATTGCGCAGCTTTCATAGAGGTAGTATCTATATATTCATTTACAAATTCTCTTACTTCCAGCAGATCAGCTCTTTCTTTTTCAATAGCTTCTTCTAAAGTAACATCTTTGTAAGGATGAGGTCTTCTATTTTCTTGAAATCTTTTTATAAGTTCTGTAGTTTCCGCATCTAAATAAATAATCTTAACATCATGTTTAGAATTTAATAATTTATTTACTTCCCTATTTAACTCTTTTAAAAGATTACCAGATCTTATATCTATACCAATCGCTACTTTATCCCCGGTATCTTGTCTATTTATAATTTCTATATACTCTTCTAGTAAAGTTGGAGGTAGATTGTCAATGATATGGTAGTCATTATCTTGGCAAAAATTTAATGCTGTTGTTTTACCAGCTCCACTCATACCTGTAATTATAACAATCTTCATATGCCCTCTTATTCTTCACCTATTAATTTCACTTCTCTTTCAAGTCTAACTTCAAATTTATCATAAACTATTTTTTGAACATCACTTATTAAATGTAACATATTTTCACATGTAGAATTGTCTACATTTATCAAAAATCCAGCATGTTTTTCTGAAACCATTGCATTTCCGACTTTATAGCCTCTTAATCCAGCTTCATCAATTAATTTTGATGCAAAATATCCTTCCGGTCTCTTAAATGTAGAACCAGCTGAATTTTTATCTAAAGGTTGTCTTGATGATCTTTTATAATCAAAATCTTTAAATCTTTCAATTATTTCATCATAATTACCATATTTTAGTTCAAAACTTACTTCTAAAACAATTAAATCCTTTTCTGAAGCAGTTGAATGTCTATATGCAAAATCCATTTGTTCATTATTATAATTTTGAATATTACCATCACGGTCTATGGTTACAACATTTTTAACAATATCTTTCATTTCCGTACCATAGGCTCCGGCATTCATAATAATTGCACCACCTATAGTTCCTGGAATTCCGCTTACAGGTTCCATTCCTGTAAGATTATTTTCAAAAGATTTAATTGATGTATTTCTTAATGTAGCTCCAGCTTTAGCGGTTACAATATTTTCTTTAATTTTTATTTCGGAAAAATTGTCTTTTAAAACGACAACAATCCCTCTTATCCCCTTATCTCTTACCAATAAATTTGAACCGTTTCCAATTATTGTAAGAGGAGTATCAGTTTCTTTTGCTATGCTTATGATTTTTTTAATTTGATCAACGGTGTTTGGTTCAATTAATATATCTGCTGGACCACCTATTCTCATAGTTGTATAGTCCTTTATCAGAATATTTTCTTTAATTTCTCCTATTTCCATCTCCTTTAATCTATTTAATAAATCTAAATACATATTATTCCTCAGTAATATTAAAGTATTCTTCAAATGATAGATTTTTTTCATGCATTTCTCTAGCAATTTCAACGCCTACATATCTATAAATTCTATCATTAGCAAAAAAACCTGTTATATCCTCTTTGCCTTCTGGATATCTCAAAATAAATCCATATTCATAAGAGTGTTTGTTTAACCACTCTCCTTGAATAGTTTTCTTGAAATCTATATTTTCAGTAGTATTAGGTATTTCTAATTCAATCGACTCTCCCGTTCTTAATGTATGATTAGTATAATCAGGGACTGCATAATTTTGATTTTTTGCTTGATTAATCTCTTTATCATCTATTGTTGTTCTAGAAACTCCAATATTCATGCCATCTCTTTTCATAGCTTCAAACATTACAAGCATTGAATTTTCAACATCTACAGAAAACACAGTGTCGAAATCTTGTGGAAATTTATAATTTATTGAATCTAAAATTAATCCTTCTTTCACTACTAATTCATTTTCTTTAACTTCTTGTAATTTTCCAGCTTGAATATATCCATAATCTCCATTTTTTTTCACTTTAGCCCATCCATTCTCTTGACCATAATATTTTATATATTCCCCAGCGCTAAGCTTAAATTGAATTTTTGGGCGATTACTTATTTTTTCATATACATCAGAATCTACGGTAATTTTTTTATAAGATAATAATTTATCTGAGAACTTCTTTTCATTTTCTACGCTAGATGTAGTATCTGTATTATTAGTATCTTGTGAAGAGGTAATCAATTTAGCAGAATCAGCTTGTGCATTATGTTGTTTTGATATATATACATATGCTGAAGCAACAGACAATGTTGCAACCAAACCAATTGCAACCATTCTCAACTTTGTTTTTTTTCTTCTTTTTTCTCTATTTATTAGTCTTTGCAATTTATTATTTTGTAATTTATTATTATTTTTCATCTAGAAGCCTTTCAAATTTACATTTGTATTAATTATACAACATATAGTTTTATATTAAAAGACAGATTTCATCAAAATATCAAATTTTTTGTTTTACAATTTCATTTACTTTAATTGTAGGAAATAAATTTTCTACATTTTTTTCAAATCTTTTCTTATCTTTAGTGACCATTAGCTTGATTTCACCAAAATTATTTCCAAATAAATTATTTTCTTTCAGATGTTCATAAGCGTTTTTAGCTACATTTTCTGCAGGATCAAATACATAAGTGTCTTCACCTATAGATTTTTGAAACTCATTTTTCAAAACAGGATAGTGAGTACAACCTAAAATCAATAAATCAATATTCTTATCATTAAATCTTTTTATGTATTTATCTACTAGCTCTTGTTTTTCAAAATCTCCTAATTCCTTGTTTTCTAATGCCGGAACTATTTCTCTACATGCAACGCTATAAATATTAGCATTATAATTTGCATTTTTAATTTTTTCTGTATATATTCCAGCCTCGATAGCCCCTTTTGTAGCTGCTAAAAGAATATTTTTTTGATTTTTTATCTCTTTTATGGCTGCATCCATAACTGTAACTATCGGAATATCATAATTACTTTTTATATCATCTATAAATGATGATGCTGTATTACAAGCAACTACAACCATTTTTACTTTTTGCGAAACGAAATAATCTATGATGTTTTTTGTATATTCAATAATTTGATTTTTTGTTTTCTCACCATAAGGGCTGTTTTTTAGATCCCCAATATATATATATTGTTCATTTGGTAAATACTTTATTAATTTATCTAATACGGTTAATCCGCCTATACCTGAGTCAAAAACTCCTATCGGTCTTTGTCTATCTTCCATAATTCCTCTATTTAAAAGTAAAAAAGCATCCTTATGATGCTTAAATTAACTAACAACCTCTATTTCAACAGTTGAGGTTAACACGTCTGCATAAGTATATGAAAGAGTTAAGCTTTCGTCAAAATCATTATTTACTCTTACAGTAAATAGGTTTGGAAAAGCGTTCTCTATATATCCTACTCTAGTAACAATTCTCTTTCTTCCTTTATCAGCTTTCAATTGAACCTTTTTGCCTATGATTTCTTCTACTTCATTTCTTATTGATGCCAATGCTTCTGACCTTTTCATAATACATCACCACTTTCATATTTATTTCGACAAAATAATAATACCATATTTAGTGTTTAAAGTCAAAAAAATAAATATTATAAACAATATTTGTCTATATGTCAACCTTTTTAAATCTTGACTATATAAGTCATGTATTTAACTTTATCCGAAATTAGGGTATAATCAGTTTAGATAAAATTAATTAGAATTATTTGAAAGGGAGCAAATTATGACAGATAAAAATGATGAATTAGTTATAACTGGCGATATGATACTTTCTGATGTTATAAGACTTAAACCAAGAACTTTAGGTACGCTTATGTCCTTTGGATTGGGTTGCATCGGTTGTCCCGTTAGTCAAATGGAAACTGTTGAAGAAGCCGCTATGGTACATGGTTTAGAACTAAAATTTCTTCTTGAAGCGTTGAATAAATAATACTTACTGTTACTAACTTAATACGTTAATAGCAGTTTCATTTTAAAATTTAAGGGACTTGAATTTTGGGCTACAAAAAAAATCTAAAATTAGCATCTGAAAGTTTATCTGAAATTAAGCGAATGGGAATTAAAAATACTGCTGAACTTGATGATTATATAAAAGAAAAGCTTAAAATTTCTAGTTGTGGTGAGGTGTAAGCTATCTATGTTCTTGCTGATTACTATGGTCAAAAGGTCGGTTATGAACTCATGAACGCTGCTTTTGAGAAGCTCGCTACCTACAAGCATATTGCCGTGTGGATATTGAAAGGCAACGAGCGAGCTATCAAGTTTTATGAGGAATACAGTTTCCGTTTTGATGGCACAGAGCAAGAAATCAAGCTCGGTACTTCTAACACGGAATTGAGAATGATATATGAAAGAGGTTAAAATGGATTTGCTTCAATTATACAATACCGTAAACACAATTCTGAAGACGATTGACTTCAACGCTTTATTCGAGGGATTCCATAAGTATAGATTTGCATTATACACAAGCAAAGAAATCATCATTGATGGAAAAACCATACCTTATCAAGATGAGTTCAGAGGAAACACATCAATATTCTATGAGGGCAAATACGTTGCTATATGGAATATGGAGTTTGACCCTGTTGATGATCCCGAACAGCTTGCCTATTGTTTGATACACGAAATGTTCCATTGTCATCAGTATACGAACAATGAAACTCGTTATCCCTCTGATTTTGAACTACTCAACTATCCCGATGACATTGATAACTTTGTAAACAAATATAACGAGAACAAGTATCTTGTCGATGCTTATGAGCAGCGTGATATAGAATTACTGCGTAAATTTGCTTATATCCGTGAAATGCGCTATAAGATCTATCCTTCTATGGTGAGCCAAGAGCTGAAAGCAGAAACATTAGAAGGAATGGCAGAATATATCGGCTTGAAAGCATTGGAGTTTATCAACGCCGAGAAGTATCGTGCCATTATTGATGATTATCTTGGAAGACTCAAAGCAGAAAGCAATCTGTTGTTTGATGTAAGAAGAATATCATATTTTACCGGAACAATCTTTTTCTTATGCTTGGAGCAATTCGGCTTTTCGGTCAACAATGTTTTCGACAGCGAAGAAACGGCATACGAACAAAACCGCATTGATATTACAGATGTAACTGCAGAGATTATTTCTTACAGTTTCATTTTGAACAATTACATACAACTCCGACAAGAAAAAAGGGCGAAAGTCGAGGAACATATCAAACACTCCAAATACATAGAGAGCGATGCTTTTATTTGCGGCTATGATCCTATGAATATGTTCCGCATTGACGATGTGGTATTTTGCAGTCATTTTGTTTGTATAAACGAAAATGACGAGGTAAAGACCATCAGTTCTGCGGTTGCCTTGAAATTGGCAGAAGGCTCAAACCAAAGCATTGTTGGATATTACCTTTAAGTTGCGAGGTGTTGAATATGCCAGATAACAGAAATCGCAAGAGACCGATACAGGTAAAATTCTTCGTAGATGAAAAAGAACAAGCTCTTATAAAAAAGAAAATGGAGCAGGCTGGCATTGAGAACATGAGTGCCTACATCCGCAAAATGGTAATTGACGGATACGTTGTAAAGTTGGACTTGCCCGAACTTCGTGAGCTAACCCTTAGAATGAAAAGTATCTCCAACAGCGAAAATCAAATTGCCAAACATGTCAATTCCACCGGCAATATCTACGAAGCAGATATTGAAGAAATCAAAAAGAACCAAGAGAAATATACGAGGGAATCCGAAAAATCCTTACTTCACTTTCTAAGATAGAGTGATGTCCAGCTCCGCAGGAGCGTAGCCGATTTTGAAAAAAATCGTTAAAGGGTTTGGCTCTAAAGGCACGCAATCACCCTTTAGGATGTATAATTGCGCCCTTAGAAAATCTAAGGGCGATTTGGTTATTTTATTTTTCTAATTTTCTCTCATTATTTTTAGTGTTTCTTTAAATTCTTTTGTATTTGTTACTTCTTCTAGTAGGATTTTTATTTCTTCATCTGTTAGTTCTTCTGCATTTTCTATAAGGCTTTCTAAGATTGCTCCTCTTGTTATTAGTCTATGAGTTCTTTCTTTTCTTTTTTTACTATGTCTTGTTTTAATATCTTTTGTTCTTGATTTTTTAGTTGCCTTAATCTTTCTTCTGTATCGTCAATTTTTTCTTTTATTTCTTTTGACTCTTGTCTTATTTGATCTAATTTTTTCATACTAATCTCCTTTATTGTAATATAAAAAGAGATAACATTTCTGCTATCTCTCTGAAAGTTTCATTATTAAATTTTGTGCCTTTTAACACCTCATTAAAATATATCTTCTAGTCTTTTCCAATTTTCATTATTAATTTCTTCTGTGTAATCTGTGTTATTAATATAAAGTCTTGTATCTTTATCTCTAACAAACCCCCAATTTATTTTACTCCTATCAGCATAGTCCTTAAAAGCATAGAATTTATTTTCAATCTGCTTATCAATGTTTTTACTTTTTCCTTTTGACTCTCCACCTTTAGTTTCAATTATCCATACTTCTCCATTTTTCTTTTTGATTATATAGTCTGGATAAAAAAGATATTCTTTGCTTAAATTATTACCGTAAATAACTGATAGATATTG
>JAEZZB010000007.1 GCA_023442495.1 Bacillota bacterium | reverse complement strand
TTAGTGTAGAATTAATTAGTAACGGTGTATGATTAGTAACAGTTTTCATACTTACATTGTACCAAAAAAGACGAGAACTTTTTAAGTTTCTCGTCTTTTTTGTATTTGGGACTTATGCAACAGCCCCTTTTCTATTATCTTGTATATACATCCATGTGATTTCCGTAAGTTCCTCTGTCATAAACTTTACCTTGATAACCAAATGGTGTGTTGATTATTGTTCCAAGTGGAGCATCATTAGCAATTACGATATAACCATCGCCATCTGCAACAAATCCTCCCTCATTAACATGTCTTCCTGGGATATATAGTCCACCACCAGGTAGTACGCTTTGTGAGTAATAAGTGAATTTATATCCACCCCAATAAATTATTCCTTGGAATTGTAAATCAGATAATGAATAGTAAAAACTTGATGATGAACTTGCCGGTCTAGATTTTGTACCATATTCAACAATCCTATCAACGGCTTCTTTAATAACTTTTTCTTCTACTAATTTTCTATCTTTGCCCTTGTTTTCGTAAACAAGTCTTTTTAACCCTTCGGTTCCACTTTCTATTACTTTAGTTTCTCCTTTATAAAGGGATGAATTTTCTTTTTCAATAGTTTCTGGCTCAATTGTTTTTTCTATAACTTCTTTTGTTCCAACCAGCGTTATTTCATTTGTAGGTTTTTTAGTTAATTTTTCTTTAACTACTTCGTCAGAAACAAGTTTTGAGTTAATGGATGTTTTTGCTTTTTCTAATAATTTTTCACCCTTTTCACCCGCCACTTTAATTTTTGACTTTCCATAATCTAAATCAAATGAATATTCATTTACTTTTTCAAATGGAACTTCTTGTTTTTCGGTATAGTTTTCTACTACTACATTATCAAAAGATACTTTTTCGCCATTTTTAATACTTGTTTCAAGTGAGGGATAAATAATATCATCTGAATCATAATCTACTTCTAATTCATTTAGGAATTCTTTTACATTATTAGCATATGTACTTACCATAAGATTCTTACCTTCGTTATTGAAGTATATTGTCTTTTTGGTATCTATTTCTAATTGATAATTATTTCTTATAGTATCTTCTAAATTTGTTGAAATTTTTATTTCATCAAGTTTATATCCAAGTTCAATAAGTAAGTCTTCAACATTTTTAGCTGAAGTTTGAATTTCTGTAATCTGATTATTATCTACAGAAAGATTAATAGTTTTTGGCACATCAGCTAAAGCAATTTCTCCAATGAATATGGATGAAGCTAATGTTAAAACACCTATAACAGCGTTTTTATTATTTTTAATAAAACTCATAGTTACCTCTTTCTATTTATTACTAGACTATATTAAGCTCTTTGTAATAGAATGTCAAGTAATTTGTAATAAATTTGTAACCAAATACGCTATTATTTGTAATTTTAGATAAATAAATATCAGATTTTCCTTAATGCATTGAAAAATACACAAAAAAACAAATTCTGTGAATGGCGTTTGCCTTCACAGAATTTGTTACGAAAATTAAATAATTTCAACTTTTCCATTTGTTGTGTGTGCAAATATATACAATACATCTTCTGAATCTTCAATATATTTCGCATTTGTAGCTATAGTTTCACGTGAAATTTCATTTAGATTGATAAAATTCGATGATAAATTATGACTTAATCTACCAGAAATAGTTGCCTTTATTGGTCTTGAATAATCTAAACCTTCAATATACAAACCACCATTTGTAGAATTTAAACTTAGTTCTTTAGCATTAGAATTAATTGTATCAATATTTATTGAACCATTTGTATTTCTTGCATCAATTTTTCTTACGTCTAATGTTTCTAAAACAATTTTACCATTTGTTGTTGTACATTCTAATGTGTCTGCCTCTATATCTTTTGCGGATATCTTGCTATTTGAAGTTTTGCAAACAATACTATTAGCTTCTACAGAACTTAAAGAAATCTTACCATTACTTGTAGTAAATTCTACATAATCAATATCTAGATTTTCAGCTTCAATTTTCGAGTTAGAAGTTTCTATTTTTAGATTTTTTACTAAATTTTCTGGTATATTTACAGTTATTCTTGCAGAATAACCTTTATTTGATTTCTGTGTATCTATGCCAATATAATGATTTTGTTCATTTATAGTATGAATTAGAAAATCAAAATCTCTTGTGTATTCTCTTTCATCATAGTAAACATTTGCAATTGCTTCAATATAATCCTTATCCCATTGATAAACTTGAACTTTGTCATTGCGATTCTTTATATAGAGATTTATTTCCTCTTCTAAATTGTCAATCCTAATTGATTTTAGAATTCGGCCAGTATAATTATTGAATATTCTATAATCAGTATCTAAATTTGATATTGAGTCAGTCATCTTGTAAAATGCAGATTCAATAGCACTTCCTATTTTAGATGCCATATCATTGAAATTCATATCACTAATTTTTTTAGTTTTATCATTACTATAATTATTTTTTTCGCCAATTGCATCTAATAATTTCAAAGCTTCTTCTTGTGTTATTTTGCCTTTTTGTAACATATTTAATATCATTAATCTTTCTTCAGACATTTTGACCTCCTATAATTGTGATAATAATCTAGTTGCTTCTTCAGAACTAATCTCGCCACTATTTAACATTTCTAATATTTCAATTTTAGAGGTATTTGATTCAACTCTATGACCTAAAGCATTTATCAAATCATCTAATTTACTCCTAACAGTAGGGTATGAAATACCGAGCTCCTTTTCTATTTCTTTAATACTACCTCTTTTAAGAATAAAAGTTTCCATAAAATTCTTTTGCTCTTGTGTCAATTTTGTAAAATTATCTTGTGAAAAATTACCGCTTATTTCAGTTTGACAATTATCGCAAGTATATTTCACTATCTTTAATTTGTTTCCACATACAGGACAATTAGATAAGTTTTCTTTCATAACTCCTCCTATCAAATTCAATATAACATAAATTAAGTTTAAAGTAAAATATATTTAGTGTAAAATAATTAAAATATTAATTATTTTAATTAATTACTAAAAAAAGTTAAGTTTAAAATTAAAAATTTTAATACTACAAAATTATTATGTAATGTGATAATATTTATTTAGTAAATTAAAATTAATGGAAGATAAAAATGAATTTAGAATTAGAAATAATTGATTTAGATGATAAGGGGCGCGGTGTTGCTAGAAAAAATGGAATTATCTATTTCGTTGAAAATGCAATACTTGGAGAAACTTTATGCGCAAATATAAAGAAAAAGAGAAAAACATTTTATGAAGCTATAAAAGTGGAAACCATTAATGAGTCGCCATTTTTAATAAATGATATAGATGAAAAAAATCTATGTGGTGTATATGAGCTTTACAATATAGATTATGAAAAACAAATTGAATATAAGAAAAATACCATTATAAATACAATAAATAGAATTGCAAATGAAAATTTAGAAGATATTCATGTAGTTAAGGCGAATAATAAAAGAGAATACCGTAATAAAGTAGAACTTAAAGTTTCTTCAAATGGGAAATTATCATATTTTAAAAGAAATTCTTATGATTTAATTGAAATTGATAATTGTATAATGAATACTAAAGAAATCCAAAATCTTGTTAAAAAGTTGCAAAATTTAATTGATGAATTAAAAATTCCTGGATATAATCCATTCGACAATACGGGAGTATTAAAAAATATAATAATTAGATCTACATCTATCGGAGAAACCATGCTTATTATAGTATTTAATGAAGATTATAATTTTGTTGAATTCTATAAAATGATTGAAGAAGGAAGGGTTACAGATAGTTTCTATGTTTCAATGAATAATAGAAAAAATGATTATAAGATTAAAGACTTGGTCCATGTGTACGGTAAAGAAAAGATAAAAGAAAAATTAGGAGAATATGAATTCTTTATTTCTCCTAGAGCATTCATGCAGATAAATAAAGAAATTTCATATAAAATCTATTTAAAGGCTAAAGAATATGTTGATAAAATCAGACCAAATATATTGATTGATTTATATAGTGGAATTTCGACAACTTCAATTATTTTATCGAATTTAGTAAAAAGAATTTTATCTGTAGAAATAAATACTGATGCGATAAATGATGCTAAAGAAAATGCATTATTAAATAGAATAAATAATATAGAATGGATGAATAAACCAGCGGAAATAGCCATAGATGAGATAAGCTTAAATGAAGTAAATACCATGGCACTATTTGATCCGCCAAGAAAAGGATTAGATGAAAATATTATCAATAAAATTGGAAATTCCAATATATCAAGCATCGTATACATTTCATGTAATGTGGGAACACTTGCTCGAGATATTAAAAGATTTAAGCAATTTGATTTCAAACTAAAGGAGATTACTTTATTTGATCAATTTGTAAATACTATTGAATCAGAAGTTGTAACTCTACTAGTGAGATAATAAATTATTTCCATTTTTAAATTCATTGTAATATAATGGTAATGACAAGTTAAATTATAGGAGGAATCATGAAAATATCAGAAAAAAAATTTGAAAGACTAACTAATTTATCTAATAAAAATCAAGTAATAGCAGCTTTGGCAATTGATCAAAGAGGTGCTATGGAAAAATTGTTTGCAGGTCTTGAAGGTGAAGAAAGAACAAAGGCAATTAAAGAGTATAAAAAATTAGTTTCAAGGGAACTAACAAAATATTCTTCTTCAATTTTACTAGATCCAATATACGGTCTTGATGCAATTGATGAAAGAGATGAAAATGCGGGTCTTTTATTAGCATATGAAATTACTGGTTACAGAGAAGAATCAAGACAATTAGAATTAACAACAGATTTATCAGTAAAAAGAATTCAAGATTTAGGAGCTGATGCAGTAAAGATTCTCCTATATTATGATGTTGATGATACCGATGAAAGTAATGAACCAAAGAAAGCTATGATTGAAAGAATTGGTGCTGAATGTTTAGCCTACGATATGCCATTCTTCCTAGAAATCATATCTTATGATTCACATACTACAGATAAAAAAGAATATGCAAAATTAAAACCTCATAAAGTAAATGAGGCTGTAAGAGAATTTTCAAAACCACAATATTTTGTAGATGTGCTTAAACTTGAAGTTCCAGTTGACATGAATTTTGTAGAAGGTTTTGGTGAAGATGTTGTAATGACACAAGAAGAAGCAAGACAAGCTTTTTTAGATCAATCTAATGCTACAAATCTTCCATATATATTCTTAAGTGCTGGAGTTACAATGGAATTATTTAAAGAAACTTTAAGATTTGCTAAAGATGCAGGAGCTAAATTCCATGGCGTACTTTGTGGTAGAGCTACTTGGAAAGATGGTGTAAAAGCATTTGAAGAGTGTAAAGAAAAAGGTGTTGAGTGGCTTCAAACTCAAGGAAAAGAAAATATTATTTCATTAAATGAAGTAATTGAAGAAGTATGCGTTCCTTGGACAGAAAGATTGGAAAAATAATTTAATTAAATATTTGAAAAGGGCTGTGTTACAGCCTTTTTTTGTAATGAGGAGTGAGATGTTTAATAAAGAATTTATCGCATATGTTCCTATTAATGAAGTACCAAATCTTTATGATAGAGATATAAAAATGTTCACAAGAATAAATTTGGCATTTGCTAAATTGAAAGATAATAAAGCTTTTATAAGTGACGAATCATATTTAGAAAATTTACATTTATTAAAAGAAATAAATCCACGATTGAAAATACTTTTGTCAGTAGGTGGGGCGGGAGCTTTCGGTTTTTCCATTATGGCAAATGATGAAGAATATAGAAAGACTTTTGTAGATTCGTTAATTGATGTGATCGATAAATACAATTTAGACGGAATCGATTTGGACTGGGAATTTCCAACAAGAGATTTTGGTGGTGATTTTGCGGATTATGATAGAGAAAACTTTACCATATTATTAAAAGAAATTAGAGAAAGATTTGATAATCATGGCGAATATTTACTTACAATTGCTGCTGGCGTTGGAGAGTGGTTTGTAGGATCTGTAGAATTAGATAAGATTCCACAATATCTTGATGATATACTTTTAATGACATATGATTTGAGAGGTTTTGGACAAGAATTTACAGGACTTCATACGACATTATATACAAAAAAAGATGATTTAATAAAAATGTCAGCAAGTGATGGTGTAGAATTACTTGTAAAAAATGGTGTTCCAAAGGAAAAAATAGTAATTGGATTTGGACAATATTCAAGATTTTGGGAGGGTGTTGAACCAGAAAATAATGGACTATTGCAAAAGACGGCTCCTAATGGTGGAGACCATGGTCCGCATTATCCATTGTTGCAAAACGAAGTTATTGACAATCCATTATTTGATAATTACTATGATGAAGAGGCACAAGCTCCATATTCGTATTCAAAAAAACTTAAAATATTTCATTCATACGATAATGCTAGATCCGTAAGGGCTAAGGCAGATTTTGTAATGAAAGAAAATCTAAAGGGTTTAATGTTTTGGAGATATGTGAATTGGAAAGAAAATCCGTTGATGCTTGAAATGTATAAGATAATTAAGGAAGGATAATGACGGAATTTAGAAATATAGAAAACAAAATAAATATATGGAATTTACCACCTGGATACAGCAAAAAGTCTAAGCTAGAGTACTTAAATATCGATTTTAATGCTAATAAATTTGATTGCATGGTAAACTACACAAAAAAGATGGTCAATACCTCTTATGTTGATATTTCTAAAATAGGGGACTCATTCACTTATTTGCACGAAATAAAGGGTGGTTGGGAGTGTGAAACTTTTGAAGATGTACCTTATTTAATACCATATGTGGTTGAAAAATCTAAAATTGCAGTCATTGTATTATCTGGTGGTGGCTTTATATATAAAACAATTGACGGTGATGTAAGTGGCGGAAAGAGCATTGCAGAAAAATTAAATAAAAATGGTATTTCTGCTTATTTACTTCATTATAGATCCAATCCATATAATTTTCCAATACCAATGCTTGATTTTCAAAGAGCAATAAGATATTTAAGATATCACAATAAAGGCAATAAATATTTTAATAATGACAAGATTTATGCAATGGGATTTTCAGCTGGAGCTTATGTAGTTTCAAGTTTTGTTAATCAATATATGAATAAAAGTCAAATAAGTTCATATAAAAAATACAAAAAAGATGAAATTGATAATGAAAACGATTCGATTTCAAAAGCTTGCTATATATATCCACAACTTTCTTTTAATAATCTTGTACCAATGCTGTCTTCTGTATTAAATCAAGAAAAAATTGATAAAGAAGAAAAAAGAAGAGAGATTTTACAAAAGCTACATTTAGCAAATAATTTATCAAATGAAGATGTTTTGCAATTTGTAGCTTATGGAAATAGAGATATTATAATTCCACAAGAATTAGTAGAAGAATATATAAAAAATCTAAAACAAAAAGGCGGTAATATTAGTCAAATATTTTTACCAGGAGAAGGTCATGGTTTTAGTGATGATTTATATATTGATGAGCTTGTAAAATGGTTAGAATTATAGATTTCTAAACAATAAATGGTAAACTACTGAATTTCAGAGTTTACCATTTATTTAAATATTATTTTCTTTCATATATTATATATCTATAATTTGGACTATTATCAGAAATTATGTAGTCTGAAATTGAAACTTCTTTCCAAATTTTTTTATCTATTTCTGGGAAGAAACTATCTGCATCTATAGGATATTCTTCATTTACAATTGTCACATATAATCTAGAAGAATTTTCAATAAACTGATGATAAATATTATCCCCACCTATTATGAATATTTTTTCATCAGGATTATTTTTGGCATAATTTAAAACTTCATCTTTTGAATGAAGAGTTTCAGCATCAGGAAAAGTTTTATCACTTCTGGTAAGTACTATATTTTTCCTATTTGGCAAAGCACCATTTGGAAAACTATAATAAGTTTTACTTCCCATTACAACTGTGTGTCCGGTTGTTGTCTTTCTAAAATATTTTAAATCTTCTTTGAGATGATAAATCATATCACCATTTTTACCTATTGCTCTTGTTTTTTCCGTAATTGCAACTATCATATATATATTATCTATTATCATTTTAACTCCTAAATAGCTAGTTCAAATTTTAGATTTGGTTTTTGTGGATTATAATTTACAAGTATGAAATCATCAATAGTAAATGAGTAAAAGTCTGTTTTATTAGGATTTAAAATAAGTCTAATATTTTCTCCATCTTCTTGTCCATTTCTCTCAATTAATTCTTTAACTTGATTAATATGTCTGTCATATATATGAGCATTATTTACATAATGACAAAATACACCTGGGACAAGTCCTATATGTCTTGCAACCATCATCATTAATGCTACATATTGAATTTTGTTAATTGCATTTGCTACAGGTAAATCAGAAGATCTTTGAATTAGTGTCATATCCAAATATCCATCTCTCACTATCCATTGAGTTTCCATTGCACATGGATAGAGTCCAGGGGTTTCTTCTAAATCATCCTCTTGAAACAAATTGATTATATGTCTTCTTCCATAAGGTTGATTTTTAAGTCCATTCAGAAGTTTATTCATTAAATCATGTCTTTTAACTGTTGCACCATATCTTTGTCCAATAGTGCCGTCGCCAATGTTCCAATCATCCCACCAATGTATATTATATTTTTCCTTTAATAATGAAAGATCGTTAGATTGGTTTTGATATATCCATAAAATTTCTTTTATACCAGATTTCCAAGCCACGGGTCTTATAGTAAGTATTGGAAGCTCTCCTTTTGAAATATCATATCTTTCAAAAACTTGATTGACAAAATATGTATGGGAAGGTGTACCGTCTACATATTTAGGTCTAACTTTTTCTCCTTTAGTATTTGCACCTTCATTTAAGATTCTATTTGCTAATTCCTTAAAATTCTTATCACATAATGTCATATTAACCTCCAATTTATAATATACTTAACATTATAGCAAATATTGTACTTTTTTAACATAATTTATAAATACAGCACTATATATTATGCTATTAAATTTGTTTAAGAAATTTGATATAATACAGTTAATATTTGTAAAAATATTATTGAAAAGAGTTTATTAAAGAAATTTTAGGAGGAAAAGAATCATATGGATTCGATTCAGGTCACGCGTATTTTAATATTTTTATTTTGCTTAGGTTTATCATCTTTTTTCTCAGCTTCTGAAACAGCTTTTACATCATTAAGAAAAGCTAAATTAGAAACTAAGTCAAAAGCAGGAGATGAAGAGTCACAAAAAACATTGAAACTTCATGATAGATATGAAAAATTACTTTCAACTATACTTATAGGGAATAATCTAGTAAATATTTCTGCGTCAGCTGTTGCGACTTTATTCTTTATGCAAATAAATCAAAAATATGGTGCGGTTTTATCAACAGTAATTACTACAATTGTATTATTAATATTTTCTGAAATTACACCAAAATTAATTGCTAAAATACTTCCAGAAAAAGTAGCTGTAAAATTTACACCATTGCTAAGTTTTATAATGGTAATTTTTAAGCCTATAGTTTGGATTATGTCTAAGTGGCAAAATTTTATTAAAAAACTCATTCCTGAAGATCAAGATTCTGGTATTAGTGAAGATGAGCTTTTACAATATGTAGATGAAGCTCATAAAGAAGGAAATTTAGAATCAGAAGAGCATTCATTAGTAAAACGTGCAATGGAATTTGACGATTACAATGTATCTACAATATTGATACCTAGGATTGATGTAATTGCTATTGATATTGAAGATAGTGATGAAGATATATTAGAACTATTTGATAATCATGGATATTCACGTTTACTTGTTTATGAAGATACAATAGACAAAGTAGTTGGATTAATTCACGAGAAAGATTTCTTCAGATATTT
>JAEZZB010000087.1 GCA_023442495.1 Bacillota bacterium | reverse complement strand
CACCTATTGGGATAACATTGTAGTACTTCTTACATAATCTTTTCAAAACTCTAAATCTTTCAACATACTAATAAAATAAAAACATCGAACTTTAAATATTAACCTTTTCATATTATGGGTATATAATCTATAAAAATATGATTAGGATGGTCGGCCAATGAAATTGAAAGATAAAGTAATCATTTTAACAGGAGCTAGTTCGGGTATTGGAGAAGCAACAGCATTAAATTTTGCCAAAGAGGGTGCTAAAGTAGTTACTGTTGCTAGATCAGAAGATAAACTTAACAAAATAGTAGAAAGATCGTCAGAGTTTTCTGGAGAAATTATCGCTATATCTGGGGATGTATCTAAACAATAAGATGTAGAAAAAGTAGTTAATAAGACTATAGAAGCTTACGGAAAAATAGATATTTTAGTAAATAATGCGGGCGTATTAGATAATTATCTTTCAGCTGACAATATGACTGATGAAGTATGGGACAAAGTTCTAGATATTAATGTTACCGGTCCAATAAGATTGATAAGAGAAGTATTGAAACATATGATAAAAGAAAATCACGGTAATATTATTAACACTGCATCAGTAGGTGGACTATATGGTGGCAGATGTGGTATGGCATATGTAGCTTCTAAACATGCCTTAGTTGGTATAACTAAACATATAGGCTTTATGTTCCAAGATAAAGGAATAAGATTTAACGCTGTCGCACCTGGATCAATAGCAACATAAATAGGTAACAAAGTTAAAGAACCAAATATGGAAGTATTAAATAAATTGATGAAAGGTTTTAAACTATATCCAGAAACTGGTAAACCTCAAGAAATTGCAAATGTAATGCTATTCTTAGCTTCAGATGACTCTAGTTTTATAAATGGTACAACTTTAGTAGCTGACGGTGGCTGGACAGCATTCTAATAAGATGATTACTATTGTTTTTTGTTCTAATTAATTTTTACTATTTTCTAGTTTTTCTCCTACAATTATGTAAAAATCATTTTTATAATGATAGAAATAATACTTCAAAATCTCAAACAAAAAAAAACTCTGTCTTAAAAAGATAAAAGGATTTCAATTTTCGTATTTTCTACTTTTCAAACACAAATCCTCTCAATTAACTTTTCATTTTTTTTAGTTTATTTTAGAAAGTAAACTCAAATAGTATCGCCCTAAATCTTATAACCAATCAATAATTTAAATACAAAAAACAGTAAGGCTTTTGAACTGACCTCCAAAAAATTGATTTTTTAGGTCCAACTTTTTGGGGTCAGTTCATTTCACTTTACTGTTTCTTAAGTTTTTATTTTTATTTATTTTATATTTCAAAACTATAATTTTCTCAATAATATTATTTCGCTAAATATTAAAGTTATTGATTGAGATTATCTATATGTTCATCTATTACTGCACCAACATTTTCTTTAAAATCATCTTCTTGTGCGACTGACTCATCTTTAAGTATTTCTAATTCTTTAGAATCTTTTCTTGAAAAATCTTGTCCCGGATCTTTTTTGGCAAATGTAAGGTCATATATTCTATTTCTTATCTCTGCTTCCTTTTCAATCTTTGACTTGTTTTTAATCCAGCCTATAGATAAAACAAGTATCAACAGTATTCCCATGTAACCAATCATAGGATACATTATAGCTACAAGTTTTTTAAATCCTACAAAGGAAAGCCCGTATCCTATAAGTGTAAGTATGATTAATGTCAAATTGAATTTATTTTTTTCGTCCCCCGCAATTCTTCTAGCTAAAGCATAATACAAGGAAATTCCCGTATTAAAAATCATTCCGTAAATTACTAATGACATAAAACTTCCTAATACAGGATGAATATTTGTGATAATGGATTGCATTGGCAAATCAGAATTTATAATATTAGGAAGATTTGCATACAGTGTAAAAGTCGCTACAGCAGTAATAAGTCCTACTATAAATCCTCCAAATATTCCTGCCGTTTTAGAAACCTTGTTGTTAAATTCTTCTCCACCAAGAACAAATGCCATAGACACGCCCGTCATCATACACATGGAGAAATAATTCAAACTAGATAATGCTACATTATCTATAGCTTTAGTTAAAGTTTTAGAGCTTTGAGCAGATAAATGTAAATCTACATCGCCCCAAAATATCGTATAGATAGTAGCCAAAATAATAAAGAATACTATAAGTGGAGTAAAAGATCCGATAATGGCTGAAACTTTGTCAAAGTCAAATTGGCTGACTACCAAAATTAACAATGCACATATCAAAGCACCTATCCAACTAGCTGTTCCAAATTGTTGATTAAGGTTTGATCCTGCTCCAGCTATCATTACAAATCCTATAACGAAACAGGTAATCATAAGAGCGATGTCTAACAATTTAACGACTATTGGATGAGTCATTTTTTCTAGAACCTCGCTATGTTCGCTAGCTAAAAAATACGAACCCATTGATAATAGGATATAACCAAAGGCTATATGAAGAAGTCCAGTAATGCTAACTGCTATAAGTCCCGGAACTCCAAAACCCACAAAATATTGTATAAGCTCTTGTCCTGACGCTAGCCCAGCTCCCGTCAAAACTCCTACATAAGCAAATCCCATAATAATGGCTCTTTTAATTCTATCTTTTCTAATATTTGTTCTTAATTGTTCAGTCATTTTTCCCCATTTCTATTTAAATAATCGGTATAAATGATATCAAAAGATGAGAATTCAAGCAAATATATTTTTAATTATATTTTTTAATTCTATAAAACCTAATTCATTTAAATCCTTATATTCAAACTTTTCAAATTCTGACTTATATTCTTCTTTATATATTTCTTCTATTTTTATATAACAATCTATGTCTGTAATTAATCCAAATATAATTTGTATAATTTTATTAAAATATTTTTCAAGATAATTATCTATCATAAAACTTTCCAATTCTTGAAATCTTGAATTTACAGAATATTTTACTCTTTAAGGCGATATAATATACCAATTATTACTTTCTAATAATTCTTCTATTTTTCTTCCAATTTTATATTATTTCCCAACTACTTCACCATTTGGTTTTAAGAATGCAACCCTTTACCTTTCCTATTTTTTAACTTCCAAGTACTTACCTTAGACCATCTCTATCTTTTGAAATGCTCCAACCACTGAGTACCAGTCGTTTTTTACTTTTTAGATACTATTCCTACTCTTAATATAACCAAACTGGTGGTTTTCCTAATTTTGGCTCCTTATATGTGTCTATCACATATAAGGTACGCACCATTCTCTAATACTCAGTATCATAAGTATCTGGCAAGGATAAATCGAAGTGCAAAAGCCTCTTTAAGTACTGCGGCTTACATACGTTGCCTTCATCATCTCTCTCAAATATAATCGATATAAATTTTCTCTGCTACAAATGCGGGTTGTTACATAGATTTCATTATCAGTTTTATCGCCATTAAAAATATAGTCTATGGCATTTTTAAGTGTTGTTTTAATAGGATATATCTTTGTAACCTCCATCAGCTTATTACCCTGTTGATGATATAATCGTAAACTTCTTCTCTAAATTCTGCAAGAAATGACAACTCCAGTTCTAATCCGGAATGGATTAATTTAATATTTTTTTTGTAAATTACTCCTATACTGTTTATATGCTTTGTTATTTATTTTATTTTGTAAAAATTTAATATTTGAAAAATTTTCAGTAAATTACATGGTTTATAATGTGAACTATATCGTTTTTTTGTCTTACTTTAATTGTTTTTTTATTCAAAAATAAATATACTTAAATATTTATACTTTTAAAATTTTTTTTATTTTTTTGTAAAAAAACATCCGATTTTTATATAAACTATTACGCCCATCTAAAAAAAATTATTAAAATATTCTAAATAAAAATACAACTTTTACAAATAAAACTAAAAAAATAAAGTGAAATATCATCTTTAAAATACAGATCACATTCCACTTTAAAACTTATTTAATTGATATATATTTTTTTATGAATTCTGATTACTCATACAAATTTCATATACTCAATTATTTTATAAATTCAATAAATTTTTCAACAAACATTTGTAGATATTCTTTTGTTGCTTCAATGATATTGCCATTTTCATCAAAACATTGGTGTATTTCTGATAGCATTACTTCAGGTTGTGCTAATACATTTGCTCCTAAAAATGCTAAAGAAGTTTTAACTTCATAATTAGCTCTCAACGCTCCAGTTTTAGCTAAAGATGAACTTACAACAGCAGTTTTTTTACCTGTCCATTTAACATCAGTATATGGTCTTGATCCTACATCGATAGCATTTTTAATGCTTGCAGGCATTGCTCTATTGTATTCAGGTGTAACAAATATAAATGCATCTGATTCTTCTAATTCGTTTCTAAATCTTGTGTAAGATTGTGGTGTTTCTAATGTACCATCATCATATTCTTCATTGTATAAAGGTAAATCTGCTATTTCAATAAATTTTGCTTCATACCCTTCTGGTAATAAATTAATTATGTTTTCAGAAACCTTTTTATTAAATGATTCTTTTCTTAAACTACCTAAAATTATTCCTATTTTTTTATTCATATATTCCCCTTATTTTGATTTTCACAAAATAAATATACCCTGTTATGGTATCTTGAAACATTAAGATGTTTTTTATGAAATTATTTATAAAAAATTTATTCTATGTATATCGGATATCTATTCTTATCTTCTTCTGTAATTTTACGAATAACTTTACAAGGGATTCCTGCTGCGATCACTCCTTCATATCCTTGTGAATTAAAGGCGTTAATCCATCTTCTTACAATTGATTTATTACTAATTCCATATTTCTTAGCTAAAAATTCATAGCCACCTTCATTATTTTGGTATGCTTTCAATACTTTCATTTTTAATTCTGTACTATATTTTGACATGAAAAAACTAACCTCCAAAAAATTGATTTTTTAGGTCCAACTTTTTGGGGTCAGTTCATATAAACATTCTCTTTTTCTTTAAAATAAATATTGTTACATTTGTTTAAAACAAAAAACGCCTAGTATAAGCTATAGGCGTTTTCGAAATCTCTCTCTACAACGTGGTAGATGAGTCTTTTATAATACAAGATAACCCTAGGCACATAGGGACACTCAATATCATAAGATATCTACCATTTCCCCGACATTGGGAAAATGGATAGAGGAAGGTGTTGAATATTAAGCAACGTAATTTGAACGCAATTAAAAAAATCTTTCTCCTTATTTTCAAGAGTTAAAGTCTATTTTAGTAAAATAAATAACGCAATTTAAACGCAATTTTAAAATATATGGAAGAGAGGTAGAAATCAACTTTCTACCCATAATTTTATCTAATTTAATTCTTTTTTAGTTGTTAATTTTCCAATCAAATCATATAAATAATTTGAACCATGACTTGCTACAATCCCAGTCAATGCAATATCTGCATAATGATTTACTTGCATCCCTAAAGAATTCTACACTGAAATTAGAAAATTTGATGAAAATAGAATAGCTTATGCACCTGAAATAGGTTTTATACATTTGAGACAAGCTATTTCTGAACATTATGAAAAATATGGATTATATTATTCTGAAGATGAGATTTTTATTACATCAGGAGCTTCTGAGGGTATTCATATATCTTTTTTAACAACATGTGATGTAGGAAATCATATACTTACCACAAATCCCTATTATACTAATTATGAAACTATGTCTACTATGACAGAAGTTAATTTAGACGTATTTGATTGTTTCATAGAAAATGATTATGATCTTCCTCCAAAAAAAGAAATTGTAAGTAAAATCACCGATAAAACAAAAGCTTTGCTAATATGCAATCCAAGTAATCCAACTGGGAAAGTTTTATCAAAAAAAGAAGTTGATTTATTATCTGAAATTGCATTTGAATATGATCTATACATTATTGCAGATGAAATTTACAGAGATTTCATTTATGATGACAAAAAATTTATATCATTTGCAGAAAACAAAAATATTCATGACAGACTTATTTTACTTGAATCTGTTTCTAAAAGATTTTCTGCTTGTGGTGCAAGAATTGGTACAATGCTTGTCAAAAATGAAGAACTTAAAGAGAAAATATATAAAATATGTTCTGCAAGAATTTCAGTCCCAACTATTGACCAGTATGGCGCTGCAGCATTATATAAGACAGATAAATCATATATTGAAGGTGTTCGAGAAGAATATGAAAAAAGAAGAAATTTGATATATGAATTAATTTCTGATATTCCAAATATAAAATTAAATTATCCGCAAGGTGCTTTTTATATGATAGTAGAACTTCCTGTGAATGATAGTGAAAAATTTGCTTCTTGGTTATTGACTGATTTTGATTATAATGGACAAACAATACTTTTGACTCCTGCAGCAGGATTCTATAAAGACAAAATAAGATGTAAAAAAGAAATAAGATTTGTATTTGCCCTATCTCAAGAAAAAATAAAAAGAGGTATTGAAATCTTAAAAAAAGGGCTTGAAGAATATAATAAATTAAATGGATAAAATAATACACGCCAAACATAGACTTATCTAGTTGGGGGTGTATTATTTTATTAATTAGTAAATTTTTTTATAAACAAACTTTTTTCATCAATTCTCTTACCATCTTCATAATATAAAACTACTTCAAAATATTTACCATCATAAATATCAAAAATATCTTTCATAGAATCACTAAGACCAGGCATGGTTTTAAGCTTTTCATAATTATTGAAAAATAATTTTCCTTCAATATTATGCTCTACTAAATCTCCTGAAAAATCTTTTGTCGTGTATAGAAATCCAGTCAGTCTAAGATTATCTTCTATCCAATGAATTATCCCATTAAATTCAAGGTTTTTGATGTCAAGATTTGTTTCTTCTTTTGCTTCTCTAATTGTAGATTCATAAATTGATTCATTTGGTTCTAATTTTCCACCAGGAAATGTGAGACCCTCCCAACCTATTTTTTTATTCTTATCAAGAACTACAACATTCTCACCATCCATAATTCTAATCATATTATATAAAATTGTTTTCATATATTCTCCAAAGTTATTTACTACATAAGTGGTGCAATTAGTCTAAGTGCCTTACCTATTAATCTATAAAATATATTCAATTCTTTATAAAGTTTAATCGACATTTCTCTAGATATTTTAATAGTATCTAAAACATCTTGTTTTACACTAAGAGCAAAATCTCTGTCATGTATAAGTATTCCATTTTCGTAATGAAGATGTAATGATCTAAAATCAAGATTTATTGTACCTACAATTGATGAAATATTATCTGCTACAATAGCTTTTGCATGTAAAAATCCAGGTGAATACTCGTATATTTTTACACCATTTTTAAGTAAGTTTTCATAATATGATCTTCCCATGTTAAAAGGAATTTTCTTATCAGGGATACCTGGCATTAAAATTCTGACATCTACCCCACGTTTTGAAGCAAATATTATTGAATTTCTAATTCTTTCACTCAATATTAAATATGGGGTCATTATATAAACATATTTTTTAGCTTGATTTAAAATATCTACATATGCATTTTCACTAACAGATTCATTGTCATTTGGCGAATCATCAAATGGTTGTATAAACGCATCAGCTTCAACACAATGGATTGTTTCAATATATTTAGATGTATCAATAGGAGTTCTGCTAGATAATTCCCATAGATTTAAGAACATTACGGTTAAATTCTTGACAGCTTCCCCCTCAATTCTTACACCATTATCTTTCCAATGTCCAAATCTATCAAGTTTATTAATATATTCATCTGCAAGATTTATCCCACCTGTATATCCAATTTTATTATCAATAGAAACTATTTTTCTATGATCTCTATTGTTATGATATGTTGATAATATAGGTATAACAGCAGCAAACACTTCAACTTCAATACCTAGACTTTCTAAATATCTTCTATAATCAGGATCTATATAATAATCATTAGTTCCATCATACATAAATTTAACTTCAACACCTTCTCTTACTTTTGAAGCTAGAATTTCTACTATACTATCTAGCATTATACCTTCACGAATTATAAAAAATTCTATGAATATGAACTCTTTGGCTTTTTTCAAATCTTCAATTAAATTTAAATAATATTCTTCTCCGGAACTAAAATACTCGCTTATTGTATTTTGGTAGATTGGATATCCTACTGTTTCATATAAATATTTTTCAAGACCGATATCTTCATATTTATCATTTTTGATTTCATCAAATGCAAGCTCATCTTGATACAAATATTTCATATTTTTTGTTTTTATATCTTTTAGTCTTCTAGCTAAACCTTTAGGTCCAGGTAATATTTCCAATAATATATACAAAAGTATACCAAAAAGTGGAAATACTGTAATTGGTATCATCCATGCAACTCTGTAATCAATAGGCTGATCCATATTTATAATATAAATAATCGCAATTAATACTATACCTGTACTACTCCAATTATATATATCGGCATATTCTTTGAGTGAATTATACAGATATAAGAAAAATCCCATCTGTAATAGAATTAAAAAAGTTACAACAAGTATCGGTTTAATTAAATGTTTTTTTCTTTTAAATTTTTCAATAGTATTACCATAATGTTGTTTTTTATCATTCATAATTTCCTCTAATTTGTAATATTATATAATAATATCAATATCTCATATTATACCAAATCAAATATATAAAAAATAAAAAATTGTTTTACATTTCTTTATTTTTTTCTGCTTTAATAAATTGTGATGTATATAAATTGTAGTATTCACCTTTTTTGGTAATAAGCTCCTCATGATTTCCTTGCTCTATTACTTCACCATTTGATAATAATAAAATATTATCTGCATTTTGAATCGTAGATAATCTATGAGCGATTACAAATGATGTTTTGCCGTTCATAAGCTTATTCATTGCATCTTGAATTTGTATTTCTGTTCTACTATCAACATTTGATGTAGCTTCGTCAAGTATTAGCATTGGATGATTAAGAAGCATTGCTCTTGCAATTGTCATTAACTGCTTTTGACCTTGTGAAAGATTTTCAGCTTCCTCATCAAGGATTGTATCATATCCATCTTTTTGAATCTCTATGAAATTGTCAATATGAGCTGATTTTGCAGCTTTTTTAATTTCTTCCATACTTGCATTTGGCATGCCATAAGTTATGTTTTCTTTGATGGTACCCTTAAATAACCAAGTATCTTGTAAAACCATTGCAAATGCTCCTCTTTGAGATTTTCTCTTGATTTTCTTATATGAAATATCATCTATTAAAATATCTCCAACTTGTGGATCATAGAATCTCATTAGAAGATTAATTAATGTGGTCTTACCTGCGCCCGTTTGACCTACTATTGCTGTTAAAGATCCAGGTTCAGCCACATAATTAAAATCTTTAATTATCATTTTATAATCATCATATCCAAATGACACATTCTTAAATTCAACTTTACCCTCAACTTTTTTTAATTCTATCGCATCTTTTGCATCATGTTTTTCATTGTCTTGTTCAAGAAGGACGAATACCCTATTTGCAGCTGAAAGTGCTGATTGAACTTCAGCAATAACACCAGCTATTTGATTTATTGGGAATGAAAATTGTCTTGAATATAGTATAAATGCTGATAAAAATCCAAGTGAAAATACACCATCTAAATAGAGTAAAGCTCCAAATATAGATACAAGCGCGATTGAAACATTTGTAATAAATCCCATAGTTGGAAAGTTTATGGAAGCTTGATAGTCTGCTTTATAATACGCATCTATACTTTCACTATTTCTTATCCAAAATTCATTTGAAAAATATTCTTCTTTTTCATAAGCTTGAATAGTTTTTTGTCCATTTAATATTTCTTCCACATATCCATTCATCTCTCCGAGTTTTTTCGAGCGTATTGAAAATAGTGGTCTTGTCTTTTTAATTCTATATCTAGTAAATATTATAATTACAGGTAATATCACTAAAAATATTAATGATAATAATGGTGAAATTGACATCATCATTGAAAATGATCCTATAACTGATATCACTGATGCTACAATACTTACAATATTGTCTGACATTGTTCTATTTACAAGTTCTAAATCATATGAAATTCTTGAAACTAAGTCACCTGCTTGATGCGTATCTATATATTTTATAGGCACATCCACTATTTTTTCGAAAGTATCTTGTCGCATTTTTAAGATTACTTTTTCTGAAACACGAATCATTACCCTTGTTGAAATATATGTTAATATTGATGATCCCAAATATGCAAACAACATCATATAGACATTTTTATAAGTTTCATCAAAATTTATATTAGTTTTTGTTAATGAATCAATTGCTGCTGCTGAATACCTTGGTCCCCAAAGCACCAAAAGATTTGAACTTATTACAAGTACGATAGCTAATAAGAACCATTTCCATTCAACTAAAATATAAGAGAATAGTTTTTTTGTGATTTTTGAATAATTTTTTTCTTTAATTTCATTTACTTTTATATTATCCATTTACTACCTCCTCTATTGAATCTCCAAGTTGCATTCTAGCTATTTCTCTATATGGAACTGAATGTTCTAACATGTATTTATGATCGCCCATAGCAGTTATTTTTCCATTTTCAAGGAAAATAATTTTTTTAGCTGATATTACTGATGAAACTCTTTGTGCAATTATAATAGTAGTTGAATTTCTAAAACTACTATCTAATGCTTTCCTAAGATTTGATTCTGTTTCAAAATCAAGTGCTGATGATGAATCATCAAGGATTAATACTTCAGGATTGTCAGCAAATGCACGAGATAATAATATTCTTTGCTTTTGTCCACCAGAAAGATTTACACCCTTTGATGAGAGTGCATGTTCAATTTTATCCTCTTTGC
>JAEZZB010000015.1 GCA_023442495.1 Bacillota bacterium | reverse complement strand
ATTGCTTGAACTAGTATATATGTAAATGGGATTAAAATAAAAACTAAAATACCTATAAAAACAAATTTTAGATTTTTATTTGGAATATAACTATCAACTATATTTTTCATAATAATTGGTGGTATTAATGTAATTATTTGTAAAACAATAAAAATTACAAATGATATTACACTAATTGAATTTGATTTGTATTTTTTTACTTTATCCATTTTTTCTCCAAAGTATTTCATCTTTTATCAATATATAATAATTTCATTAATCTCGTATTAATTCTTTTATCGAAGTAATTATACATTTACATAAACATATTTATTATACATTATATAAAAAGGAAACGCTAACTTCACTGTAACTTACTAAAAAATTGGTTTTAAAACAACTTTTCGGAGTTTAGTTCAGTTATTTAGCGTCTTTTTATATTTACAATTCAATCAGTTCATCAAATAATTCTTTATTTTTTTCAATTACCTGAGAATTGCCTAAAACGGCTAAAGATGCGCCTTCAAGCATTTCTTTTATTTTTGGGGCAGTTAATTTTAGGGTGGAAATGTCTGTTTCAAGTGCATTTACAATCATTTCTTCAACTTTTTCATTTGTAAGGCCGGTAATGAATTGAGACATATCATAAAAAGATTTACTTCTTTCTGTTCTTGGTGGATCTATTTTTCCAACAGCACCGATGATATATGGAAGTAAATCGTCTTGATTGACTCTTATCGCATTTAAGAATTCTGGAATTTGATTGTAAATATCAATTGTTCTTTGAATATTTGGATCTCTATATGAATAGGTAGCAAAATTGTTATTTATAGAAGTTAACATCCCTGCTCCATATGCACCGCCTTTTGCTCTAATTTCAGTATATAAATATTCTGTAGTAATAAGATTATTTAATACTGTAAATTTAGAATTGTAATCCATATTCAATTTATTTCCAAATGATATATAATTTACATCAGCTGAAGTTTTGAATCCTTCAGATTTTTTACAAGGTGTAAATACAAATTCTACTTTTTCAAATTCTTTATTTTCAATTGCTAAAGCTAATTTTTCAAGTTCAGTAAGAAGAGTTTCGTTTTCAAATGTAGAGCCTATATTTATAATTAGATTTTTCCTACTGAATACCTTGTTATAGACATTTTCTAACTTTTCAGAAACTTCTTTCATGTTTTTTCCAGCAATTTCTTTTATAAATTGATAGAAATCAACGCCATTTATATATTCGCCATATTTCATATATGGAAGATGATTTGAAGTTGCGCGATTCATCATCATCACATGTGCTCTTTGATATAAGCCAATTTCATTTGATGCTTTGATTAATAAAATTATTTCTTTTATTTTATCTAAATTATCAAATTTAGTTCTATTTATAATTTCTTCAATTATTTCTCTTGCATTTATTATATTTTCAGTAAATACCTTTGTTGTCATTATTAATTTTCTTGAAATTTTGTCAGCATTATAAATATTGAATTGACTAATATTAAAGCTTATTCCACCGGTGTTTAATAGAACTTTTTTATTTAAATCGCTGAAATTATAATTTTCGGTGTCAATCATTCCAAGCATACCTGTTAATAGGGAAGTATAAAGAATATCTTCAGGTTCTGTAATATGATCAATATCAAAAGCTAAATCTATATAATCAATACCAGAAGTTGGAAGATTGTGTTTTAAAATTGTATAATTTTCCATATCTAAAACTTCTCTATCAGTTTTTTCAACTTTTGTGCTTACATCTTCTTTTTCAAGCATAGGAATGGTTGCTTTTTCTTCAGGAGTATTATCCCTTGATTGAAATTCTTCCATTTCTAAACGTTTTTGAATATATTCTTCTTTTTCTTTTTCGCTTAATGAATTTTTAAAACTTTCAAGTTTAACTCTAAGATTTTCATCTTTTTGATCATTTAAGCCTTTCATCGGAATATGAGATACAATAGATTTGTGGTTTGATTCTAGTATGTTTTCTTTAATAAATTTTTCAAATATTCTATTTTCAATATTTTCTTCAATAAAGCTTAAATCATCTTCAATATCGATTGCTTCAATTGGAGATTTATCATATAGCCAAGAATTAAATGCATTTTCGAAATATACAATCCCTTTTGTAGAATAACCACCTTTTTCTCTAAGTATAAATTTGTAATTATTTAATTCTGATAAAATAAGTTCTTTATCAATGCCTATTTCTACTATTCTATTCAATTCGTCCTCGATTAAGTTAACAAATTTATCTCTATCATCTGCATCAATATTTTTGGCAATAATTGAAAATACTGATTCCAATTCATTTCCTGAAGCAGAAATTATCACATCAAGAATTCCTGATGATAAAAGTCTTTGTCTTAATGGTGAGCTTTCATTTCCTATTAAAGCATTTGATAGGATTTCTGAAATAATTCTTGTTTTAGAATCTATTGCATCACCGATTATCGTTGAATAAGAAATGAAGGATTCTTTAGGATTTACATCTTTAGTAGTATTGATATAGTTTACGGCATATCTTGTACCATTAAACTTTTCTTGAGGAATAAGTTGTGAGTGAACTTCTCTATATTCGTAATTTGATAAATATTCATTATGAATATATTTTAAATATTCTTCATAGTCCATATTTCCATAAAGAAAAATATATGAGTTTGATGGATGGTAAAATTCATCATAATATGCAGTAAAATCATCATATGTTAAAGTTGGAATCACATAAGGATCTCCACCGGAATTGTATGCATAAATGGTATCTGGCATTAATTCCTTATATATATTGTGATAAACTTGAGATTCTTGAGAAGACATAGCTCCTCTCATTTCATTGTAAACAACACCTTTATAAGTTAGTTCATCATTCTCTAGATTGTATCTCCAACCTTCTTGTCTAAAAATTTTTTCATCTTTTCTAGCTCTTGGATTAAATACAGCATCAAGATAAACATCAGTTAAATTTTTAAAATCTTTATCGTTTCTTGATGCAACAGGATAAAGGGTCTTGTCTGAATATGTCATAGCGTTTAAAAATGTATTTAAAGATCCTTTTACCATATCCATAAATGGTTCTTTTGTGGTATATTTCTTTGATCCATTTAATACACAATGTTCAATTATATGGCACACCCCATTACTATTTTTAGGTGGTGTTCTAAAACCTATTCCAAAAAGTTTATTATCATCTTCATTTGACATAACAAATACTTTTGCTTTTGTCTTAATATGTTCAAATACTAGTGCTTGTGATTGCTCGTTCTTTAAATATTTTTCTTGAAGTAATTTATATTCTTGCATAATTCCTCCACTTATTTTTATTAAACTTAGTATATCATAATGTAGATTTAATAAATATAATAATTCAATAAAAGTTAAATAAATTTAATAAAAATGGCGTTTTTTAAAATTTTGGTTATGATATAATTAATTTGAGATTCATTAGGAGGAAATTTGAGAGAAAAAATTTTTAAAAAGTCATCTATAAAGGCTAAAATAAGAGAGATACGTACTAGTGAACACGGAGATCACTTTATTGCCGAATATGGAATAGATAGTTTAGCAGAAATACCTGGCGTGGATTTAACAAAATCGGCACCAAAGATAAAACATCAATTGAGAAAAAGATTAGTGATAGTACCAGAGGTAATAGAAAAAGCAACTGGGATAAATATACTTGAAAGAAATATTAAATCTATTATTTTTACTACGGATCTTCCAATACTTTCAAATTCAAATGCAGATGCTGTAATGGCAGTATATCCATTTACCCCTCAACTTTCTATTACACAGGCTATTTTAAGCACAGCAACAGTACCTGTCTTTGTTGGCGTTGGAGGAGGAACAACAACTGGAAATAGATCATTAAATATTGGTCTACAAGCGGAGCTTTATGGTGCTTATGGCGTAGTCGTAAACTCACATATGCAAAATGATATTATAAATATGATAGCGAATGATTTAGATATTCCTGTAATTGCAACTGTTGCATCTGAAAAAGATGATTATATATCTAAAATTCAAGCTGGAGCTTCTATATTAAATGTGTCAGCTGCTAAAGAAACAGTAGCATTAGTAAAGATAATCAGAGAGACTATTGGAAATGATTTTCCAATAATTGCAACAGGAGGCCCTACAGAAGAATCAATCTTGAACACAATTAAAGCTGGTGCAAATGCTATAACATACAGTCCACCAACAACAGGAGAAATTTTTGCAAGTTTAATGGAAGAATATAGAAAAGAAAAAAAATAAAATATTGGACGAATCTTATAAAGCTATGAAATAACTTGATTTAAAAGGGATAGTTTGGTATACTGTTTCAGTAAATCTCTACTCCGTATAATAAGCGGGGTTAAACCGAAGGGAGGGCAATATGAATAGTTATGAAATGATAGTTATTTTGAAGCCTAATACAGAAGAAGACCTAAAAAAAGACGTTTTACAAAGATTGTATGACGTAATCAACGAAAATGGGAAACTAGGTGAAGTTGATGATTGGGGAATCAGAAAATTAGCTTACGAAATAAATCACATCAAAGAAGGTAACTATGTTCTAATTATCTTTGAAGCAGATCCATCAATAATCAAAGATTTAGAAAGAAGATCACAAATTACCGATGCTATTATTAAATATTTAGTAGTAAAGAAAGAGTCTTAATATTTTAAGGAGGATTTAATGAATAATGTTGTAATAATGGGAAGATTAACAAGAGATCCTGAATTAAGATATGTACAAGCTAATGGAAACACAGCAGTAGTTAGATTTAACGTAGCTGTAGATAAGAATTTATCAAGAGAAAAAAGACAAGAGATGGAATCAAGAAACCAACCAACTGCTGATTTTATTAACTGCGTTGCTTGGGGGAAACTTGGAGAAAATATTACTAAATATACAGGCAAAGGTCTTAGAGTTTTGGTAACAGGTAGAATTCAAACTGGATCATATGAAAAAGATGGTCAAAGAGTTTATACAACGGAAGTATTAGTATCTGGTATTGAATTTTTAGATTGGAAAGACGGAAATAATTCATCTTATTCAAACAATTCAAATTATCCAAATAACACTTCAACAAACTCTTCAAACAATAACTCAAATAATTCAGATAATTTTGTACCACCAATTGACGACGACTTTGAATATTCAGCTGATTTTGATCCAACAGAAGACAAAAGGATTCCTTTCTAACTGACACCCAACGAAATGA